>DAIDTN010000001.1 GCA_027457185.1 Burkholderiales bacterium
GACAGGGTGTGGCGGGTGCCGAAACCCACCAGGGTGCTGATGGTCGAGTGCAGTTCGGACGGACTCACCGCCGCAACCACCTCGCGCAACAGCGGCTGCCCGCTGGCGGGTTCGCTCGCCGCCGCATGCGCCGGCGGCACCCGGCAGGCGGCCATCAACACGCCCATGTGCAGGAACGCCTTACGCACGGTGTCTCCTCTGTGTAGGGGTCCGCATCCGCGCCGAGTCTAGGGCCGGATGCTTGCGAAAACCACTTGCGCCGACGCGAATGTAGCATACACGCAGAACGCCTGACTGGCCGTCCTGCTGCGATTGCGTCGGTGGGCGGAGATGACCGAACGCCGCCGTCTGTGACCGCTCGCTTGCTACCGTTGCGCTCACGCTCTTCACGCGTCAGCGGACGGTAGACCCGGCTCGCCCACTTTTATGAGCAACGGGGCGCCGCGCGGATAGCTGTCTTCCGAACGCAAGCGACGAGGACAAACCGTACACGCTGAAGCAGCCCTTTGATTCTGCCCACCTCTATTTCCAGCGATTGTGCAAAGTCGGCAAATGCAAACTTTTGTTAAATCGAGAGCCTTATATAACTCGTGCATGGACAATTCGTGAGTCCTGGGCGTAGCTTAGTTGCATGACATGCTCTTTTGCTTAGGGGCGAAGTATCTCCATGCACGCGTGAGCCGGAACATGAACCAGGCACTGAAGAGCGGTTTTCAGCCATTCCAGGACGAAGAAACCCTGAGGTACGCCATCGACATGGTTTGCGCCAAATACGGGAAAGTGAAGTCTCTCCAAATGTTTCCTGCGAGCCGCGACGGCCGAGGAGGCGGGCGACAGTGCCTTTGTCTGTTGCAACTGGATTCACCGGAAGCCCAAGCGGCCCTTCGACAAGAGCTCAAAGTATCCAAATACGGAGGCGACCTCGCGTTCGTCGCGGATGTGGATGAGAAATGGACAGGCCAGAGCTACTAGCCCTGCGATCGGTGCCACCCCAGAGACGCAAGCAGGGTGCGACTGCGGGCCGCGCGCGTTGAACAAGAAAGTCATCTATCTTTTCCGGCTCGAGTCTGGCGTCGGATACCGCTTCGATGTGGAATTCGATCGTCCCCCTGCGAGCGGTGACTTGCCCGAATGGACCCGCCTCGAGGAGAATAAATGTCCGCATTGCCCGCTGCCCAGCACCCCGGGCGCGCGTTGCCCGGCAGCCGCCGATCTGGTGCCGGTTGTGGAAAAATTTTCCGCACTGGTTTCGATAGATCGGGTTAATGTGCACGTAGTGACCCCGCAATACGAAGCTCGCAAGCGCACCGACACTCAGAATGCCCTGCGTGCCTTGATGGGACTGATCCTTGCAACCAGCGCATGTCCGATACTCGGGCGCATGCTGCCGCTGGCGCATATGCATATGCCCTTCGCTACCGGAACGGAAATAGTGTATCGCATCGTCTCGATGCACCTTATGGGTCGTTTCCTGCTTGGCGAATCCGCGGGATTGGACGGGCTGGATGAATTCTTCTCCGATATCGACCGGCTCAACCGCGCCTTCTTCGCCCGCCTGAATCGTGCGGTGCAGCGCGACGCCGGTATCAACGCGCTCCTCTCCCTGCACGCGCACAGCATGCTGGCCAGTATGTCCATTGAAGCGGAGATGGAAAACATCCGCGCCTGGTTTCAGCAGCCGCCAGCGGGCGATCCCGGTGAGATCGCGCCGCAGCACAGAAGCGGGGTTTGAAGCCGTTGATAAGCGCGGCTGGAGCCCTTGCGCATCGGACTGGCTCTGCGGCTCGCTCGAGCTATAGCAGCGGCGCGTCGCCGCGGTTCTTTTTCCCGGGGCGCAAGCTGAAGGTTTTCCGGAATACGGCTTTATTTTGCTGCGGTGGCGAGACATCGTCGTCCCGCGTCGTCCCGAGGCGCAAAGCGAACAGTGTTCCCAAGGCGATCAGCGACAGGCTTGCCGAGACCGTCAACGCTCCCCTCGCACCCCACCTTTCGAGCACCAGGCCGAAGGTGTATGGCGCCAGCGCCTGCATGCCGCGCGCGGCTACCGACAATATGCCGTTGCGCTCGCCGTAAGCTGCCGGACCGAACATGGCGAGCGGCAGCGTACCCTTGGCGATGGTGATCATGCCGTTGCCGGCGCCGTGCAGCACCGCAAAACCGAAGGCGCCCATCGGCACGCCGAACTGCAGCGCAAGCAGGGCGGCGCCCAGCGGATGCAGGGCCGTGGCGACGCGCGCCGTAATCAGCGGATGGATTCTAAAGCGTTGGGCGATGCCGAATTCCGCAATCCGTGCCGCCACCTGCGCCGGACCAAGCAAAGCGCCGGCCGTGACGGCGACAGTGGTCGTGACGCCGGCGGCGACCAGAAGCCCGGGCAGATGCGCCGCCATCGCCGAGGTGACAAAAGCCGTGGCGGCAAAATAAATCGCCAACAATATCGAGGACCGGATCGGCACTGGCGCCGGTACAGCCGCAGCGGCAGTCGTCGCTGCGCCCGCCGCTGCGGCGATACGGCTTGTCGGCGGATTTTTCGCTTTGGGGATGACCAGGAGGTTTATCGGCAAGGCCAGCACAAGATGGATCGCCGCCCAGCTCAGGCAGCAGGCGCGCCAGCCGAAGTGCGCCGACAGAAAGGCGCTCAAGGGCCAGCCGACGGTGCTGGCAAATCCGGCAATCAGCGTGATCCCGGTGATCGGCGCGCGCGCAGCCGTCCCATGCAAGCCTACCAGAGTAGCGAAGGCCGCATCGTAGAGCCCCAAGGCCATGCCGGCGCCGAGCACGCTCCACGCAATCATCAACAGCGCCACGTGTGCGGTCATGGCGAGCAGGATCAATCCACCGGCGAGCACCAGATTGGAGAGTGCCAGCACGCGCCTGCCGCCGTACCTGTCAATGGCGCGGCCGGTAGCCGGCCCGGCCAGGGCCATCACCACCAGGGACAGCGAGAACGCGCCAAACACCGTCGATGGTTCAACGCCGAGGTCGGCGGCGATCGGCGCAGCAAGAATCGCCGGCAGATAGGTCGAGGACGCCCAAGCGATGGTCTGGGTAAGACCAAGCGCGATGACTTGATGACTGATCTTGCTGGTGGCGGGCGAATCGGGCATCGGCGCCGGGCTGGCTTATGCCGGACGCGTGTGCAAGGCGGCCGGAACGCTGCCCATGCCCTCGCCCAGTTCCGTTTGCATCAGCGCACAGTCCACCCAACGCCCGAACTTGAAGCCGACGCCTTGCAGAAGGCCCGCATGTTTGAAGCCGCAGGCGGCATGCAGTCCGATCGACGCCGTGTTCGCGCTGTCGCCGATCACCGCGATCAATTGACGGTAGCCGGCCCGCGCACAGGCCGCGATCAATGCGTCGAGCAAAGCGCGGCCCGCACCCTGGCCGAGCGCGTCCTGTGCAATGTAGATCGAATCCTCCAAGGTATAGCGGTACGCCGGTCGCGCGCGATAGGGCGCGGCATAGGCGTATCCGACAACGCGGCCCTCCCGCTCCGCCACCAGAAAAGGCAGTCCCTGGTTCACAATTTGCGCACGCCGACGCGCCATTTCCGGCTGATCCGGCGCTTCGATCTCGAAAGTAGCCAGTCCGTTCAACACATGATGGCAGTAGATCGATGTAATCGAGGCAACATCGCGTTCCTCGCTGGCGCGTACGGTGATTGTGGATTTCATCGGCGCCAAGTCTGATACCGGCGTCCGCATTTGTCCATAAGCGCGAGCCGGCATTCAATCCTGAACGTGCCCGCGCCAGGTATTCGAGCACATGGTCCTCGATCATGAACATCGCGTTCGGCCAAATTACAAGGAGTAAACTGCACAGATCTATTCCACTGCGGAGACCCGTACCCTCCGGTCGCAAAACATGAAGAAGAACACCGAAATAAGCGCAGCGCCCGACTTCGAGCCGGAATTTGTCGCCGGATTGACCAAGATCTTCGACGAGATGATTCCCTTCAACCGCGTATTGGGTCTGAAAATCACATCGCTGAAGCCGGGCGGCGTGAAGGGAAAGATCGATATGCGCCCGGAACTGATCGGTCACTTTATTTCCAACCGACTCCACGGCGGGGTCATCAGCGCGGGATTGGACGCCATGGCCGGTGTCGCCGTGATGGCGGCGATCGGTGCGCGCCACATGGACGAAGCTCCCGCGCAGCGTCTCCACCGGTTTGGCAGGCTGGGGACAATCGACCTGCGGATCGACTACCTGCGGCCCGCGACCGGCGATCGTTTTGAACTCTGTGCCAATGTGTTGCGCCTCGGGTCGCGGGTCGCGACGGCACGCATGGAATTTCTGGCGGCGGACGGCGTGCTCCTGGCCAGCGGTGCGGCAGCGTATATCGTTTCCTGAATGCGGGGTGCGCTGACTTCATGCGCTCGCTGCGGATTGTGCCTCAGCATCGACACGAGATTCAGGCAGATCAAGTGCGCGATGCGCTGCGTGTCATGAGCATATAATCTGGCAGACCGCAATTGCCTCACGCCAATGAGACCATCCGTTTAGGGAGAACGTCATGCCAACACTGCAATCCCGCTTCTGCGTCGCGCTGTTTGTCGCAGGCGTATCGATGAGCGCGTTTGCCGACCCGATGTCGCCGGTCGGCACCTGGCAAACCATCGACGACAAGACCAACCAGCCCAAATCTTTGGTCAGCATCTCGGAAAAGGACGGCGTGATTTCCGGTACGGTCGAGAAGATCGTCGATCCCGCCAAGCAGGACTCGACCTGCGACAAATGCGCGAGCGACGATCCGCGCAAGGACAAACCGGTGATCGGCATGACCATCCTGACCGGTCTGAAGAAGGAAGGCGAAAACGTCTATGGCGGCGGCCGGATTCTCGATCCCAACAACGGCAAAACCTACAACGCCAAAGTGACGGTCATCGACGGCGGGAAAAAACTGGAAATGCGCGGTTCGATCCTGTTTTTCGGCCGCACCCAGACCTGGATCCGGGTGAACTAAGTCAATCGTGTGTTCGGCAAAACGAATTAAGCGCCGCTGCGCTTAGTGCGCAATCCGGCTGCAAGCCAATAGGCGCGCCCATTTCCGGGCAGGGACCCCCGGCTTCAGCGCCGCTAGGCCGCGTATTCGAGTTTCGGGTACCAGTCGGTCCCGCGCCCTTCCGGCGTGAAGTCGAACAGATTCCAAAGCGGCCAGATGGCGTCGACGTGACGGGGGTGCTGACCCTTTTCCTTGGGGGCAAACGCCAGTTCGGTGTTGTAGACGTGGTAAATCCTGTCGCCGCGCTTCACGAACACGTTCAGCGAAGGGAATTGCTTTCCGTCTGCGGTCTCACCGCGGTAGTCGAGGTTATAGCTGTTGCCCGCCGACGAAAGCAGCCGCAAATTGCGCCAGCCGCGCCCGCGGCCGTATTCCTGAATACGCTCGATCCGCGATTTCGCCACCACCGCCAGATTGATCCGCTGCGCGGCATGCGTCGCGTTGCCGTCCAGGCCGTCGAGCATGCAGGTGCACATCGGGCACGCTTTTTCCATGTTCGGCCCGTACATGAAGCTGTAGACCACCAGGGTGTCTTTGCCCGGGCGGAACAATTCCGACAGCCTCACGCGCCGCACCGAGCCGGTGTCGGCCGGGTCCGCCGGGCCTTCCTCGAACTCGTAGTCCTGCGGGACGGGGCCGCCCAGGGGAAGCTTGCGCCGCATCGCGGCCACTTGCTCGATTTGATCTCGCAACTCCATCTCCGCGCTCAGGTGGATGTAACATTGGCAAACGGCAGCACGCCTGCAGATTCCGGTTTCCATAGACAGTTCATCGCAAGGAGCAAACCCATGTCCGACCTCGAATCCTTCCGGCGCGATACGCGCGCCTGGCTGGAGGCCAATTGTCCCGCGGCGATGCGCCGGCCGGTCGTCAGC
>DAIDTN010000002.1 GCA_027457185.1 Burkholderiales bacterium
GCGATCGACATGAACAGGTTGTTGAATACCTCCAGCATCACCGGATCCACCGTGGTACCGATGGCGACGCGCGCCGGGCGCGCCTCGATACGCCTGAGCAGGAGATGGTCGAGCGGGGTCACTTCGCCCTGCCAGCCGGGCTCGACCACGGTGGTGGCATTGGCCTCGGCGATGATCGCCGGCCCCTTGAGCTTGTCGCCCGGCTGCAGCCCGTCGCGCAGGTATACCGGCGTGCGGTGCGACTTGCCGCCGCTGTGCATGTCCACCATATCCGCTGCTTGCGGCGCGGTGCTGCGCGTCGCAGCGGCCGGCGCGGCTTCGGCGGGCGCATCGGAGGCGCCGATGGCTTCGACCGAAACCGCTTCGGCGAGCAGCCGGCGCTTGGGCATGAGGAAGGAATAGCGCTGGCGGTACGCGCTCTCGAATTGGCTGACCATGTCTGCGATCGAGCCGAAGTCGACGATCAACGCCGCATCGGTGCCGTCGTATCTGAGATGCACCCGCTGCATCACGCGCACGCGCTCCGGCCGCACGCCCTGGCCCAGTACCTCGTCCCGCGCCGGGACCGACAGCTGATTCAAGCTGTCTTCGATGAGCTTCCAGTTGTCCTGCGTGAGCACCACCTCCACCGCCTGCTCGCGCATTGCGGTGATGTCGGCGAGGCCCATGCCATAGGCCGAGAGCACGCCGGCGAGCGGGTGGATGAACACCCGCGTCATGCCCAGCGCATCGGCCACCAGGCAGGCGTGCTGGCCGCCTGCGCCGCCGAAACAACACAGCGTGTATTCGGTCACGTCATGGCCGCGCTGCACCGAAATCTGCTTGATCGCATTGGCCATGTTGCCCACGGCGATGTCGATGTAGCCCTCGGCCACCTGTTCCGGCGTGCGCGCATCGCCTGTGGCCGCGCGGATTTCGCGCGCGAGATCGGCGAACTTGCGCCGCACCACTCCGGCGTAGAGCGGCTCGTCCCCGCCCGGCCCGAACACCGACGGGAAGAACTTCGGCTGGATCTTGCCCAGCATGACGTTGCAGTCGGTTACCGCCAGCGGCCCCTCGTTGCGATAGGAGGCGGGTCCGGGATTGGCCGCGGCCGAATCCGGGCCGGCGCGATAGCGCGCGCCATCGAAATGCAGAATCGAGCCGCCGCCCGCGGCCACGGTGTGGATGCTCATCATCGGCGCGCGCATGCGCACACCCGCGACCTGGGTTTCGAAGGCGCGCTCGAATTCGCCGGCGTAGTGCGATACGTCGGTCGAAGTCCCACCCATGTCGAAGCCGATGATCTTGTAGGACCCGGCTGCGAGCGAGGCGCGCACCGCGCCGACGATGCCGCCCGCCGGCCCTGAAAGGATGGAGTCCTTGCCCTGGAAGCGGCGCGCGTCGGTGAGGCCGCCGTTGGATTGCATGAACATCAGGCGCACGCCTTCCAGTTCGGCGGCCACCTGCCCGACGTAGCGCCGCAGGATCGGCGAAAGATAGGCATCGACCACCGTGGTGTCGCCGCGGCTCACCAGCTTCATCAGCGGACTCACTTCGTGCGACACCGACACCTGGCCATAGCCGATGACGCGCGCCATCGCCGCCACCTGCTTTTCGTGGTCCTGGTAGCGATAACCGTGCATGCACACGATGGCAATCGAGCGATAACCTTCGTCATAGGCTGCCTGCAGATCACGCCGCGTGGCCTCGACGGCTAGCGGGGTTAGCACCTCTCCATGCGCGCCTACGCGCTCTTCGATCTCGACCACCTTGCTGTAGAGCAGTTCGGGCAGAACGATGTGGCGCGAGAAAATCTTCGGCCGGTTCTGGTAGGCGATCCGCAGCCCGTCGCGAAAACCGCGGGTGATGAACAGCACCGTGCGCTCGCCCTTGCGCTCGAGCAGGGCGTTGGTGGCGACGGTCGTGCCCATTTTTACCGCGTCGATCTTCTCGCCCGGAATCGGCGCCCCGGCGGCGACGCCGAGCAGATGGCGGATGCCGGCGAGCGCCGCGTCGCGGTAGCGTTCCGGGTTTTCGGACAGCAGCTTGTGCGTGACAATGCCGCCGTCGGGGCGGCGCGCGACGATGTCGGTGAAAGTGCCGCCGCGATCGATCCAGAATTGCCAGCGTTTTTCGGTCATGTTTTGGCCCAGGGCCGCGCCGGAGCCAGCCCGACGCACGCGCCCGCGAGCTTCTGCTAGGATGCGGAAATCATATCACGCTCATGCACGATGAACCGTGTTGAACCCGCCGTCACCGAACCGCAGGCGATCCGGCAGCGCATACGCCGCGGCGAAATCACCGGCCACCTCTCCGGCTTCGTGCGCCTTACCGATTTGAACAACAGCCGGCTCGCGCCGCTTTAGCCATTTCTCAGACTATCAAGTGGCAGAAAAAATAGATTGCGTCGTCGTCGGCGCGGGCGTGGTGGGCCTGGCTTGCGCCCGGGCGCTGGCGTTGGCGGGGCGCGAAGTCGTCGTACTCGAAGCCGCTGGCGCGATCGGCACCGGGACCAGCTCGCGCAACAGCGAAGTCATCCACGCTGGCATCTACTACGCGCCCGGTTCGCTCAAGGCTGTCTCTTGCGTCAACGGGCGGCAGCTGCTGTACCGCTATTGCACGGAGCATGGCGTTGCGCACCGCCGCTGCGGCAAACTGATCGTGGCGACGAAGGCCGCGCAGATCGCCACGCTGCACAGCATCCAGGCGCATGCGGCGGCCAACGGCGTCGATGATTTGCGCCTGCTGACGGCAGAGGAAGTGCACGCGCTGGAGCCGGCACTGCGCTGTGTCGCCGCGCTGCTTTCGCCTTCGACCGGCATCATCGACAGCCACGCGCTGATGCTCTCCTATCAGGGTGAAGCCGAGGACCACGGCGCCATGCTGGCGCTGCACAGCCCGGTGACCGGCGGCGCGGTGCAGACCGGCGGCATCATGCTCGAAGTCGGCGGCGCCGAGCCGATGCAGCTGCTCGCGCGCACCGTCGTGAACAGCGCGGGTTTGTACGCGCAGCGCGTCGCGGCGAGCTTGCGCGGATTCCCGCCGGACAAGGTCCCAGGCTCCTATTACGCCAAGGGCAACTATTACAGCCTCAATGGCCGCTCGCCGTTTAGCCATCTGATCTATCCGGTGCCGGAGGCCGCCGGCCTGGGCGTGCACCTGACCCTGGACCTCGGCGGGCAGGCGCGCTTCGGACCGGACGTGGAATGGATCACAGAATTGGACTACGATGTCGACTTGCGCCGCGCCGATGGTTTTTATCGGGCGATACGCGATTACTGGCCGGGGTTGAGGGACGGACAACTGGCGCCGGGCTACGCCGGCATACGACCCAAGCTCGGCGGCGCGGAGAAGCCGGCCAGCGATTTTATGATCCAGGGTCCCGCCGAACATGGCGTCCCCGGCCTGATCAACCTGTTCGGCATCGAATCGCCGGGGCTGACCGCGTCGCTGGCTCTGGCAAGGCTGGTTGCGCAGACTGCGCTCAGTACCTGAAAACAAACTGATGCTCCCGACCTGATGCGCAACGACAGTTCCCAACCCGACTGCCTGAGCGCGGACATCCGCGCGCTCGAGCGCAGCGCCGCCGAGCGCGCCGGCGCCATGCCGCTGATGCAGCTCGCCGGCCTCGCCGCCGCTGAATACGCGCGGGAATTGCTCGGCGAATACGGCAGAGACGTGCTCGTCCTCGCCGGACCCGGCAATAACGGCGGCGATGCGTTCGAGGTGGCGACGCATCTGAAGAGCTGGTTCTACCGCGTCGAACTGGTATTCGCGGGGGATGAACATCAGTTGTCCGAAGATGCGCTGGCCGCGCTGCGGCGCTGGCGCGAATGCGGCGGCAATACTTATGCCGCGCCGCCGGCTGCGCTGCGGCCGGATCTGGTGGTGGACGGCCTGTTCGGCATCGGTCTCACGCGGCCGCTCGAAGGCGGCTACGCCGACCTCATCGCCGCCATCAACCGCCTGCCCGGACTCAAGCTGGCGCTGGACATTGCCAGCGGCATCAACGCCGATACCGGCGCAGTCATGGGCACGGCCCTGCGCGCCACGCACACCATCACGTTCATCGCGCTCAAGCCCGGTCTGCTTATGCTCGACGGTCCGGATCACTGTGGAGAAATCCGCGTCGCCGATCTCGGGCTCGATGTCGCAGCAATTCTGCCAAACAAGGGCGCCACGACCGCTGCGGCTTTGTTGCGTCAGGCACTGCCGCCGCGGCCGCGCAATTTCCACAAAGGCAATGCCGGCAGCGTAGGCGTGATCGGCGGCGCCGGGGGCATGGTCGGCGCCGCGGTACTGGCCGGGCGCGCCGCGTTGAAGCTCGGCGCGGGCAAGGTGTTCCTGGGGCTGCTGACCGACCACCCGCCGTATCTCGATTACAGCCAACCCGAACTGATGCTGCGCACGCCGCGCGAATTGCTCGAGCCGGGGATGATCACTGCGTTTGCCGCCGGCCCCGGCATGGGCACGGTCAAATCCGCCGAGCAATTGCTGCGCGAAGTGCTGGATGCAAGTGTTCCGCTGGTGCTCGACGCCGACGCGCTCAACCTGATCGCGGCGAGCAAGACGCTGCAGGCGCGGCTGCCGAAACGCGCCGCAGCGTGCGTGCTCACGCCGCACCCGGCCGAAGCGGCGCGCCTGCTGGGCTGCACCACCGCAGCCGTACAAGCCGACCGCGTGCGGGCGGCAATCGAGCTGGCGCAGCGCTTCCGCACCGTCGCCGTGCTCAAAGGCAACGGCAGCATTATCGCCAACCCGGACGCAAGCTGGCTGATCAACAGCAGCGGCAATCCCGGCATGGCCTCGGCCGGCATGGGTGACGTGCTCACCGGCATGATCGCATCCTTGCTGGCGCAGGGCGCCGACGCCCGCGCGGCCGCCGCGGCGGCGGTGTGGCTGCACGGCGCAGCTGCCGATATGCTCGCCCGAGACGGCAATGGCCCGATCGGCATCAGCGCGAGCGAAGTGATCGACAAAGCACGCCGGCTACTCAACGCCTCGATTGACTGAGACAGCGGCTAAATACGGCGTATCGAGTAGCGCCCCAGACCTTGCTTTTATCCATAACCATGCTTTTGGTACGGATACGCTTTTCATCCGTGCCAAAAACATGGTTGGCGCGCGGAGCGCGCAATGGTTGCTACGTAATTATCGATCGACGTTGGACGATACATCGAACTGCAGCGCTCGCTCTTGCGCGGACGGCGCCCCGTCCGCGCGGATCGCCGATCGCGCACGGATAAAAAACTATCCGCGCGCAATCGGCGATCTTGTACAAAAACAACCCTAAGCCGCCGCCTCCGATCCTCTATCGCGTTTCAACCAATGCGGTGTCGGCGTCAAGCGGCAATCGCGGGCGGTCGCATCCCCGCTTCGCGGGGCTCCTGCTCCCTGCTCACGCCGCCCGCAATTTTGACGCGGCCTCGGGATAGGGATAGAGGATGTTCAGCGCCACGCTCTGTCCGGCGCTTTGCACCACGCGCACGTGTTCGCGCCGCAGTTCGCGCGCCTGGCGGCAGCCGCAGGAGTGGGCGATCATGTCGATCTCCCGGTTCATGCCGGTCGCGTATTGCGCCACGCGCAGGCGTTTTTCCTCCACCACCAGGCCGCGCTGCAGGCGCTTGTCGTGCGTGGTGACACCGGTGGGACAGCTGTTCTGGTGGCATCTGAGCGCCTGAATGCAGCCCAGGGAAAACATGAAACCGCGCGCCGTGTTGACGAAATCCGCGCCCACGCACAGTGCCCAGGCCGCCCGCGCCGAGGTGATCAGCTTGCCCGCCGCGATCACGCGGATGCGCTGGCGCAAGCCCGATTCGATCAGCGCATCCACCACGCGCGGCAGCGCCTCTGCAATCGGCAGAGCCATGTGATCCATCAACGCCTGCGGCGCGGCGCCCGAGCCGCCTTCGCCGCCGTCGATGGCGAGAAAATCCGGCGCATACTCCAAGCCGCGCCGGTTGATGGCTTCGCACAATTCGTTGATGAACTGCCAGCCGCCGATGGCGGTTTTCACCCCCACCGGCCTGCCAGTGAGATCGCGCAGGTAAGCGACTTTGTCCAGCAGTTCATTTACATTGGCGATGTCGCGATGGCGGTTGGGGCTGATCGAATCCTGATGCGCTGGAATGCCGCGGATCCTGGCGATCTCTGCGGTCACCTTGCCAGCCGGCAGCACCCCGCCCTTGCCCGGCTTGGCGCCCTGCGACAGCTTGATTTCGAACGCCTTGACCTGCTGCGCCAGTTCCTTCGCCCGCTCCGCCGAAAGCTTGCCGTCGCGATCGCGGATGCCGTACTTGGCGGTGCCGATCTGCATGATGATGTCGCAGCCGCCTTCGACGTGGTAGGGGCTCAGCCCGCCCTCGCCCGTGTCCATCCAGCAACCGGCCAGCGCAGCGCCGTGCGACAGCGAGCGCACGGCCGGCGCCGAAATGGCGCCGAAACTCATGCCGCTGATGTTGACGATCGACTTCGCCTCGAACGGCGCTCGCGCATAGCCTTCGCCTATCACCAGCGAAGGCGTGGGCAAGCGGTCCTCCTCCAGCACCGGGTAGGGCGCATTCACGAACAGGATGGACCCGGGCTCGTTGGTGTTGTTGGTGGAACCGAAACCAATGATGCCGCCCTCGGCCTTGGCCAGGCGGTAGACCCAGGAACGCGCCGAGCGGTTGAACGGCAGTTCCTCGCGGTCGTTCATGAACAAATACTGGCGGAAGTATTCGCCCTGCTTCTCGAAAAAGTAGCGCAGCCGGCCGACGACCGGATAGTTGCGCAGAACTGCGTGTTTTTTCTGGGTGACGTCCTGGATGAACCAGAACACGAGAACGCCGATCACGATGAAACCAACGACCGTACCCAGGCCGTAGCTGACCACTCCGAGCATGCCTGCCATATTCCCTCCCATGGGGACTGTCTGCTGCCGTCTTGTTGTCGGCGCAAGGCGGCAGGTCAGCCACTGCCCCCCTGCTGCCGTTATTGGAACTGCTACTCTACTACGCTGATCAGCGGTCCGGCAGGATCATCGGCATAGCCGCGTTCGATTTCCGCCGCCGTCGCGGCCCGCACCGCCGCTACCGTGCAGGCAAAACGCAGTGCCATGCCGGCGAGCGGATGGTTGCCATCGAGCACCACCTGATCGTCCGCAATGTCGGTGACGGTATAGATGAGCAGTTCGTCCCCACTACCGCCTTCCTGCTCGAACTGCATGCCTACTTGCAGTTCAGGCGGGAACTGCGCGCGCCCGGCCAGGCGCACCAATTCGGCATCGTATTCGCCGAAGGCGTCCTCGGGCTCCAGACGCACGTCGATTTTCTCACCCGGCGCCCTGCCGGCGAGCGCCTGTTCCACCAAGGGGAAAATGCCGTCGTAGCCGCCGTGCAGGTATTGCACCGCTTCGGCCGACTGCTGGATCAGGTTGCCGTGCACGTCGCACAGGTGCACCTCGAGCGCGACTACCGTGTCTTGGGCGATTTGCATTCGCGGTTGATTTCTTTCACCAGTTGCAGCACTTCCATCGCATGCCCGCGCGGGTTGACGCCATACAGCGCATGCCGCAGCCGGCCTTTCTTGTCGATGACGAAGGTGGCGCGCACTATGCTGGTCTTCTTCACCCCGTCGCCGTTCTTCACCTCGCGCACGCCGTAGCGTTCGCATACTTCCGCCTCCGGATCGGCGAGCAGGCATACAGACAGCCCATGCTTGTCGCGGAATTCCGCATGCGAAATGCAATCGTCGGGGGATACCCCAAATACCACGCAATCATGCCGCGCGAACTCCTCGTCGTGATCGGAGAACTCGATCGCTTGCAGGGTGCAGCCCGGCGTGCCATCTCTGGGGTAAAAATACAGGACGACATTCTTCTTGCCCTTGAATGCGGCGAGCCCGACCGTCTCCATGTCGGCGTCGGCAAGAGAAAACAGAGGAGCGGCTTCCCCGATACGCGGCATATTGGTTTTCACGTTGCGGCCGATTCTAAACCATCCAGGGGAATCGTGAAGCCCCAAAGCAAGCGGCTTGCACACACTCGGCCGGCGCGTAGATATAATGCGCGAATCACAGTTCGTTGCTCATCCGGCTGACGCGACATGATCGAAGTACCAGCCTCTTCCCAACCAGAGCGTCTGTTGCTTTCGACGCGCAAGGAATACCTGGATGCGCTGCAGCGCCTGATCGGATTGGCGCGGCGCGAGCTGCGCATTTTCGATACGGATTTTTCCTGGCTGGAAATCGATTCGTCGCGGACGCATGAATGCCTGCGCGCCTTCCTGCTGCGCGGCCGCGACAACCGGCTGTACATAGCGGTGCACGATACCGCCTACATCCGCAATCATTGCCCGCGCCTGTTGACGCTGTTGCGCCAGTTCAGCGACCGCATGTTCATCCACCAGACCGAGGGCGATGCCGCGCGGGCCCAGGACAGCCTCGTGCTTGCGGACAGACTGCACTTCGTGCGTCGTCCGGTACAGGCGCAGCCGCGCGCGGCGCTCAGGCTCAGCGACGAGCAGGAAAGCCAGGGTATGTATCTGCGCTTTTCCGAAATCTGGGACAGCTCCGTACCCGCCATTTCCGCGACGACCAGCGGCCTTTAACGAAGGCCCGAAACGCGGTAAAATCGATTGTTTGCTACGCGAGCCTCAATGGGCTTGTGCCAAACGTCATTTAACTTATCGATAAGGAAACTAAAACATGAAACGCTCAGTACTGATCGCCGCACTCGCCACGCTGATGCTGGTGGGCTGCAGCAAAGAAGCTCCGCCACCCCCGCCCGCGCCGGCTCCCGCTGCAGCGCCCGCGCCTGCACCTGCACCCACGCCCGCGCCTGCCGCCGAGGCGCCGAAAGACGCCGCCGCGCCTGCTGACACGGCTGCAACGCCGGCCGCGCCCGCTGCCGAGCCGGCCAAGGAACCGGCCAAAGACGAAACCAAGAAGTAAGCCGGATCTTCGGGCATGGAAAGGCCGGTCTTCGGACCGGCTTTTTTCATTTCTGAATTCTGAATTGTTCGTGGTACCCGGCGCCTGGCCCGTCCTCACCTCAACAAATACGACAAATAACGAGCCACAAACAACGAACCGCGAGCTTCAAACGATCTCGCGCCAGGCGAAGCCCTCATCCTGATCGGCCACGCCGATCCAGCCGGGCGCGCAGCCCATTACCTGTGCCAGTGCCTGGCATGCGAGCTCCGCCGTGTTGTTGTGCTGGGACAGGTGCGCGGCGATCAGGTGCTGAAGGCGACTGCGGTCGAGCGCAGCCAGAAGACCTGCCGCGCCTTCGTTGTCCAAATGGCCGTAGCGCCCGGCAACGCGTGCCTTCAGCGCCGGCGGGTAGTCCCCGTTCAGCAGCATGTCGGCGTCGTGATTGCATTCGAGCACCAGCGCATCGCAGCCGGAGAGCATGGCTTCGATATGACTGGTGGATGACCCGGTATCGGTAAGCACGCCCAGACGATGCGCGCCGTCGTAGAAGACGAAGTGAGCCGGCTCGCGCGCGTCGTGCGGCACGGGAAAAGGCAGCAACTGCAGTTCACCTATGGTAAACGGGCTGTGGCTGTCGATGACGTTAATCTGCGGCAGGGCCGAGATGTCCCCGGGGACGCCTCGCAGCGTGCCGTGGGTCAGCCACAGCGCCAAACCGTGCTTGCGCGCGAACTTGCACACGCCGGCCGTATGGTCGCTATGCTCATGCGTGACCAGAATGCCGGCGAGATCGGCGGGTGCGAGGTTGAGGCGCGCGAGCCGGCGTTCGGTCTCGCGCACCGGATAGCCGCAGTCGAGCATCAGCCGCGTGCGGCCCCGTTCGACGATGAGCGCGTTGCCCCGGCTGCCGCTACCCAGGCAGGCAAAGCGCATGGGCTATTTCAGCTGTTCGAGCAACAAGGAAAGAATGCGCCGGCCGGTATCGCTGTTGTCCTGCTGGCCGTCCTTATCCAGCACCCGCACCTCGCTGCCGCTGCCGGCTTGCTTGACCAGTACGCGATACTGTTCGGCCTTGATCTGGCTCTTGTCGCTCCTCCAGAATTCCAGCTTGGACAGGAATCCCTTGTCCTTGTCAGAACCGCTCTGGCCGTCGATGTTCGGATCGACATAACGCACATAGTAAAAGCCCTTGGAGCGATCGCGGTCTACTACGGTAAAGGCGACGCGATCCAGCGCCAGGCCAACGCGGCGCCAGGCCCGGTCGAAAGGATCAGTCAACTCCAGGGAACTGCTGCCGTTGGCCGCGCGCACCAGCTTGGCGCGTTCGATTTTTGCGCCATTGTCCGCCAGCTCCGCCCTGGCGCGCGCGTCCTCGACCCCGAAGCGCACCATCAGCCGGCGCAGGAATTCCGCCTCCAGTTCGGGATCGGGCGGACGCGGCTCCCACGCCGTTGAAGACTCGTCCTTGGAGGTGTACACCTCGACCATGCCGCGATGGCTGATGTAAATCTCGGTGGTTCCGGGCGCTTTGCCGTGCTCCAGGCGGGTGCGGAACTTGTCGCGCTCCCCGGTCGAATAAGCCGAATCGAAAACCTTGCCGATCAGACTGCGTATCGGGCTATATGGGATCTTGGCCCGGTTTTCGGCCCAGTCGGTCTCCATCACCCCGGTCTCGGGATTTTCGGTCTTTATCACGAAACCAAGTCCCTGCCAGAATTCCTTTACCACCGGCCAAACTTTATCCGGAGGTTCGGACACGACCAGCCAGCGCTCGCTGCCCGCACGCTCGAGGCGTACCTTGGGCACGTTGGGCAGGACATCCGTGGGGCCCGCACGCACGACACCGCCGCGTTCGACGTTATAGGTCGACAACGTCGCCGAACCCTGCGGACTGACGTCGGGAATGGCGTAATGGTCATCGCGCGAGGGCGCGGTCAGATCCGGCGGTACCTCCAGTGACGGCAGTTGCTTGCTCTCTGTCTTGTACTGTATCTTTTGACCCTGGACCAGGTTGTCCATGCTGCTGCAGCCGGCCAGCAGTGCCAACACAGTTAAACAAACGATGTTACGCTTCATATGACATTACCCTCTACTAAGCGCTGGCCGCTTTTCACTTGGATCCCGGCCTCGCGCATGGCTACTCTGACAGTTTCATGAAAATTCGCCGACAGCGGCACCAGCGGCAGACGGATGCCGGGGGCTATCAGCCCCATCTGCACCAGGGCCCATTTCACCGGCACCGGATTTCCCTCGACGAATAGCTTGGTATGCAGGCCCAGCAGGCGATTGTTGGCCGCACGCGCCCGGGCGATATCGCCGGACAGGGCCGCGGCACACATTTCCTGCATCAGCCGCGGCGCGACGTTGGCGGTAACCGAGATCACGCCGTGGCCGCCCATCAGCATCAACGGCAGCCCGGTGGCGTCCTCCCCGCTGTAGACGGCGAAATCCTTGGGTGCGCGCCGCAGCAGATCGCTGCCACGCTCCAGGCTCGCGGTGGCATCTTTGACGCCGATGATATTGGGCACCTGGGCCAGCCGCAGCACCGTGTCGTTTTGCAGATCGGCAACAGTGCGTCCGGGGACGTTGTACAGGATCAGCGGCAGGTCCACGGCTTCGGCAATGGCGCGAAAATGCCGGTACATGCCTTCCTGGGTAGGCTTGTTGTAGTACGGCACCACCGACAGGCTGAACTGCGCGCCCGAGTGCCTCGCCGATTCGGACAATTCGACCGCTTCGGCAGTGGAATTGGCGCCGGTGCCTGCAATGATGGGTACGCGTCCGGCAGCATGCTCCACCGCGATGCGGATCAGCTGTTTGTGCTCGTCGAAATTCACCGTCGGCGATTCGCCGGTAGTGCCAACCACCACGATGCCCTGCGTGCCCTCGGCAATATGCCAGTCGATCAGGCTCTTGAAGCGGCCGATGTCGAGCGCCCCGTCTTCGAGCATGGGCGTGACAATGGCAACCAGGCTTCCGCTCAACATAAACGCTGTCCCGTAAGGAAAATGTTGAATTTTAACGCATTACGCTTGCCGCCGGAATACATAAATGCCCCGACGGGTATACCTGTGCTATGCCGACAAATCCAGCCTGCACGTCTCCATGCCGCGGCGTACTGCGCAAATGCGCTGAATCACCGCCGGCTTGGGCAACTCGACCAGACCCTGCTCAAAAGCAAGGACCTGCAACCGGGCTTGCACCCATTGCAGCAACTCATGTGGGCGCAGCAGAAACTCCGGATTAGACGGGCGCCCGAAGGTTTCGTTTCCCAGCGCGAAGGTTTCATAAATGAAGACCCCTCCCGGGCGCAAGGCGAGAAGCAAATCGGCGACGCGCGGCCGGTGCAGGTAATTGGTGACGACGATGCCGTCGAAGCGGTCGGCCGCGTAGGGCCAGGGCGCATGTTCCAGGTCGATGCAACGGCTGGTGACACCGGCGACGCCGGCGAGGGTGGCCAGGGCGGCGCTGTCGCGGTCGACCGCCTCGACCTGGTAGCCCAGGCGCGCCAGGTGGCGCGCATGCCGCCCCTGGCCGCAGGCGAGGTCGAGTACCGCGCCGCCTGCCGTTATCAGGCGGGCGAAGCGACATACCCAGGCCGAGGCCTCGGGCTGCTCGTGCGGCCGGAGTTCTGTCGCCACTTCTGCGCTACTGGGCCGGCTCGGAAATCTCGACCAGGTTTCGATCGGGGTCGCGCACATAGACCGAGCGCAGGGCAAAGCGCGCGCCGGTGCGCTGCGCTGGCCCGAGTTCGATCGGGATGCCGGCCGCGCGCAACTGCGCAATTACCTCATCCAGCGGCCGGTCGGCAAGAAAACAGATATCCAGCGACCCCGGCGTCGGCTGCGCGGCATAACCGTCCGTCACCGTGTTCTTGTCGTGCAGGTTGATCTTCTGCTCGCCGAACCGCAGTGCAGTGCGCCCCTGGCCGAAGGTTTCCACCTTCATCCCCAGCACGCGGGTGTAGAAATCGACGCACTTGTCGGCATCGCGCGTGGTCAGCACCAGGTGGTCCAGGCTTTTGATCATTTTCTGTTCAAGCTTTCGAATCCCGGGTTGCACGATGGTTCGATCCGGCCGGCACGCGCAGCGCCTGCACCCCGCCCACCGCCGCTCCGCCTAAGACCATGCTCCGCGGCCCATATTCCAGTAGTAATGGTGCCAGCCGACCCCCGGAATCATCCCCAGCACGATCGAGACCAGTCCAGCGATCAACATCAGAATGATCACGGCCGGAATCGCGGCAATGGCCCATTTGACCATCAGCACCACCATCGACAAGAATGGGATCTTGATGTCGGTTACGACTACCTCGCGTCTGTCCTCACTCATGGAAACCATCCTGTAGGGGTTGCCGCCGGTCCGCGCAAAATCCGCGCGGGCCGCGTAAGATTATTGCTTCCAGGCCCGGTCCAGAGCTTGCCGTGCCTTGTCCAGTCTCGCTTTGGCCTGCTGTTTCTTCCTCTCTGACAGACTCGCCTTCTTCTGCTCTTGCTCGAACTGTTTCTTAAGCGACGCCAACGCTTTCGCGGTGCTTGCGGCCTGCTCCGCGTCGACCTTATGCTCGGCATCGGCTTTTTCAAATTCCTGCCGCGCGTACTGGACCGCGCTTTGCTCCTGCGAGACGTCTTTCGCCAACGCCTGGGATGCCGCGGCGAAGAGGATCAGCGCGGTGACTATCTGAATTCCATGCATGACAGTCCCCTCTGGTCAAAATCCGCCGGCGCGACCAACGCCGCCGCCGGATCGCAGTCTACAGTTTAGACCTGCCGCGCGACCAATGCCAACACTGCCCCGGCGTGGCCGCAGAACCGGCAAGCGGCTCACTGAGGCTTGGTTTGAATTCACCGGAACCGCCAACTGCGCCGCGTGCGCAGCCGCTTGACTTAATGGTGCCCCGAAGACGAATCGAACGTCCGACCTGCCCCTTAGGAGGGGGCCGCTCTATCCACTGAGCTACCGGGGCGAGAGGCGCAATTCTATACGAAATCGGCGGCTGGTTCGCTTCGTATCCGCTGCATTGCGGCTGCTGGCGCTAGACAAGAACCAATTTGGATTCTTCGCTCGGAGCCTCGCATAGCACGTTGGAGCCCAGACGGATTAATGCTTCCCTGGCCTCGTTGAGTTTGAGGTCGATATCGTCGTCGCTCTGGTCAGGATCGTGATGGAACAGGTGCAGCCGCTTGACCTTCGCCCGCGCCGCCAGATCGGCCACCTCGCTCACGCAGGAGTGGCCCCAGTCGACCTTGGATGCATACTCGTGGTCGCGGTAGGTGGTGTCGGTGATGAGCAAGTCCGCACCGCCCACGAAGTTCGCCAGCCGCTCGACGTAGGTCGGGTCATAGCGCGGATCGGTGCGCAGATAGAGTTCGTTGTCCGTGATATAGCAGACCGAGCGGCCATGGCAGTTGAGCCGGTAGCCGAGGCAATAGCCGGGGTGCTTGAGCAATATCGTGTCAATCCGTACCGAGCCGAAATTCAGGGCCTCCTCGCGCAGGTCGCGAAATACCAGCCGCGCGCCGAATTCCCGGATCGTGACCGGGAAATACACGCTCTCCATCTGCGCCGCGATCGCGCGCTCTATGGTCAGATCGCCCTGGTAGGGGCCGAACACCTCGATCTGGTTGCCGCGTGCATACAGCGGGCTGAAGAACGGGATGGTATTGATATGATCCCAGTGCGTGTGCGAGATGAATATCCGCGCCGACAGCCGCTGCAACTTGGTCGTCGCAAGGTGATCGGACAAGCGCTTGATGCCGGTGCCGCAGTCGAAAATGTACAGCGGCTCGCCGCTGATCTCCACGGTGACGCAGGGCGTATTGTCGCCATAGCGCAGCGAATCGGCTCCCGGCACCGGCAGCGTTCCGTGCACGCCCCAGTAGCTGACCGTCACTTTTTCCGAAAGGATCTCGGCGATCAGTCCTGGCAGTGTCTCGCGCTGGACCGGTTTGACGATGTAGCCGTCAGCGCCGAGTTCCTTGGCGCGGCGGCGGTCGAAATCGTATGATTTCGATGAGCACATGATGATCTTGATCGCCGCCAGTTCCGCTCTGCTGCGGATCTCCCGGCACAGTTCGAAACCGTCCATTTCCGGCATGATGACGTCGCTGATGACGCAGTCGGGCCGATCGATGGGAATGTCGCGCAGCGCCTTTCGGCTGGACTCGTAGCAGGTCACGCTGTGCCCGCCCTCCTCCAGCACCGCCTTCATCAGTTGCAGGACGATCGGGTCATCGTCTACGATCAGAAACTTCATGGTCTTTTTCTCAGCTGTCGTTCAGCGCACCGGCATGGTTTCCGTCCATGCTTCCGGCGCAATATTGCGTTTGAGCGGCATCGTACTACATGCACTGCCGGTACGGTAATCGCGTGCCGTAAGCGCCATTTGCATTGATAAATCTGGACAAAGCTGGTAGCTTGCCAGTCTGGCTCAGGGATAGGCGGTCGGGTCCGACGCCGCGACGACAAGCTAGCATATGCAACAGGCATCCGCGCCAACTGTTCTCGATCCGGAAGTTAGACAGGTCCGCGCGGCCGACGGCGCCGAGGCGCTGGCGCTGACGGGCGCATGGGACATCCGCGCGCTCGAATCGCGCGCCAGATCGCTCAATTCGCAGCTGCGGCAGCTGGCGCCCGATCCCGGCAGGCATTGGGACCTGTCTGGCATCCAACGCCTCGATCACATCGGCGCCCTGTTGATCTGGCAGGCATGGGGCAAGCACCGCCCGGCCCGGCTCGCGCTGGCGCACGCGCATGAGGTTTTTTTTTCCAACCTCGATTCTGCCGCGGCCGCCGCACCCGCCGCGCCGTTCGATCCATTGCGCCCGGTGCGCGCGCTGGGTGCTGCGGTGCTGCTCACCGCCGAGCATCTGCGCGGCATCGTGCAGCTGTTCGGGCAAATCCTGATCGACTCGTTCGCGCTGATACGCCATCCCCTGCGCGGGCCGTGGCGCGAGATTTCCGCCAGCCTGTTCCGCGTCGGCGCGCAAGCACTGGGCATCACCGCCCTGGTGGGTTTTCTCATCGGAGTGGTGCTGTCCTATCTTTCGGCCGAGCAATTGAAGGCATTCGGCGCCAATATCTTCATCATTAACCTTCTCGGCATGGGCATCATCCGCGAGCTCGGCCCGGTGATCGCCGCAGTGCTGGTGGCCGGGCGCTCGGGTTCGGCCATCACGGCGCAGCTCGGCGTGATGCGCGTCACCGAAGAGCTGGACGCGCTGTCGGTGATGGGCATTCCGCATACCGTGCGCCTGATCCTGCCCAAGATCGTCGCTCTGGCAATCGCCATGCCGCTTCTGATCCTGTGGACCTCGGGCGTCGCCCTGATAGGCGGCGCCCTCTCCGCCAACATGCAACTGGGCATCAGCGTGCATTCGTTCTTCATCGGTCTGCCTGCTGCCGTGCCGACGGTAAACCTCTGGCTGGCGATGGGCAAGGGCGTCGTGTTCGGCGCGCTGATCGCGCTGATCGCCTGCCATTTCGGCTTGCGCGTGCAGCCCAATACCGAGAGCCTGGGCATAGGCACCACCAACTCGGTGGTCACGTCGATCACTGCGGTGATCATCGCCGACGCCGTGTTCGCCGTAATTTTCTCCCACGTCGGCATATCCCTCTCATGAACCCGGTGATCGAAGTCCAGGGCCTGTGGACGCAGTTTGGCGATCACGTGGTGCACAAGGACCTGAACCTCACCGTGATGCCGGGCGAGGTGGTGTCGCTGGTGGGCGGCTCGGGCAGCGGCAAGACCACGCTGATGCGGCAGATACTCGGCCTGGAGCAGCCGACGCGCGGCACGGTCAGGGTGTTCGGCATCCCGCTGCAGGGATCGAGCGCACAACTGCTGCACAAGATCCGCAAGCGCTGGGGCGTGCTGTTCCAGGAAGGCGCGCTCTACAGCGCGCTGTCGGTGTTCGACAACATCGCCCTGCCGCTGCGCGAACTGCGCGCCTTCGACGACGAATTTATCCGCGACATGGTGATGCTCAAACTCGATATGGTCGATATCGAGCGCCGCCACGCAGCGAAAATGCCGGCCGACCTCTCCGGCGGCATGATCAAGCGCATCGCGCTGGCGCGGGCGCTGGTGCTCGAGCCCGAACTGGTGTTTCTTGACGAGCCGACCGCGGGGCTCGATCCGGACCGCAGCGAGAGTTTCGTCAGGCTGATCCAGTCGCTGCACGCAACACTCAACCTGACGGTGGTAATGGTGACACACGATCTCGACACGCTGGTGTCGCTGTCGGACAAGATCGCCGTGCTGGCCGAGCAAAGGCTCATCGTCTACGGCACGCTGCGGGAAGCGATCTCGGTACGGCATCCGTTCATACTCAACTTCTTTCTCGGCGAGCGCGGCTTGCGCGCGCTGTCGGCGGTGGGTGCTTCGGCTAAACTAGACGGCAGGCATTAAGGGGGGTCATTATGGAAAACCGCGCGCATGCCCTTGCGGCAGGCTTGTTCACCCTGGTTCTCGGAGCGGCGCTGGCGGCAGTGGGCATGTGGTTCAGCAAGGGCGACCTCAAGCTGATTCCCTACGCCCTGACCACCACCAGCGCGGTGACCGGGCTGAAGGTCGAGGCGCCGGTGCGCTATCGCGGCGTCGACGTGGGCAAGGTCGACGACATCAGCATCGACCCCGCCAACGGCGGCAGCGTGCAAATCCGGATCGGCGTGCGCGAAGGCACCCCGATTACCAGGAGCACCTACGCGCAACTCGGTTACCAGGGCATCACCGGTCTGGCGTATGTGCTGCTGGGAGACGATGGCAGGTCCAAGGAAGCGCTCCAAAGCAGCCCGGGCGCGGTCGCGCTGATTCGCATGAAGCCATCGCTGATGGACCAAGGCGAAGTACTGTTCGGTACGTTTGTCGAGATCGCGGACGAGGTCAAACGCCTGCTCGACGACGAAAACCAGGGGCGCGTACGGCGCACGCTGGCGAACCTGGAGGAGGCGACGCAGCGCGCGAACGTCGCGGCGAAGAAGCTGGAACCCAGTCTGGAGGCCATGCCCGGGTTGATCGCCGAGGCGAAAGGCGTGGCCGGCGACGCGCGCGCAAGCATGAAGAGGGCCGATCAGCTCATCGCCAGCGCCAACGGGCTCGCGCTCAAGCTGGACGCGCGCGTGGACACGCTCACACAAGCGGTCACCAGCGTGCAGGAGGTCGGCAACACGGCGCGCGCGGTGAATGATGAAACCATGCCGCGCGTGAATGTGCTCGTCGACGGACTGACCAAGGATACACACACTCTGGGTCGCGTCATCAATACCCTGGGCGAGCAGCCGCAGAGCCTCGTTTTTGGCACACCGCCGGGAGCACCCGGCCCGGGCGAGCCCGGCTTCACGGGAGGAAGATAATGTCACGCGCCGCTTTGCTGCTGTTGTTCGCCCTGCTCTCCGGCTGCGCCATCGGGCCGCAGGCGCGCCAAGGCATGGCCAACTATGACTTCGGCCTGCCGCGTACGGACAAGGACGCCAATCCGCGCCTGCGGCAGGATCTGGTCGTTGCCGAAGTCACCGCGCCGGCGTGGATGGACAATTCCGGCATCTATTACCGTCTGGCCTATCAGGATGAGATCCGGCCCCGGGCGTACGCCCTGAGCCATTGGGTGATGTCGCCGGCGGCGCTGCTCGGCCAGCGGCTGCGCGCGCGCATCGCGCGGGCGAGCAAGGCGGGGGTATTCGCGCCTGCCGATGGCGTGCGCGCCGAGTACACGCTACGGCTGGAACTGGAGGAATTCAGCCAGGTGTTCGATACCGCCAACAGCAGCCACGCCGTGTTGCGCCTGCGTGCGACCCTGATGCGCAAGCGCGACGTCGTGGCGCAGCAGGATTTCGATGTCGAACGCGCCGCCGCCACGCCCAACGCAGAAGGCGGAGTGCGCGCGCTGATCGCGGCCAGTGACGCCGCCGGCGAGAAGCTGATCGATTGGCTGGCTGCGAACATGAAGAAATAGGCGGCCCCC
>DAIDTN010000003.1 GCA_027457185.1 Burkholderiales bacterium
GTCGCGGCCTATGCGCCGTTCGCGCGCCAGGTGCTGAAGGAAGGCTGGGTCAAGCCGAGCAAGCGCATTTTCGACAATACCAAGATCTCCGACCACTTCGCCATCATTCCGCCGCTGCAGGCGCCGGGCAATCTGTCGGACGCCGAAGCCAAGCTCTACGACATGGTCGTAAAACGGTTTCTCGCCGTGTTCTTCCCCGCGGCCGAGTTCCTGGTTACGACGCGCATCACCCGCGTCGAGGGCGAGCCGTTCAAGAGTGAAGGCCGGGTGATGGTGAAACCGGGTTGGCTTGCGATTTACGGCCGCGAAGTCGAGAAAGACGATGCGCTGATGGTCGCGATTACCGAGGGCGAGAAAGTCAAAACGACGGCGGTCGAGGTCAAGGCCAATCAGACCAAGCCGCCGGCGCGCTTCTCCGAGGCAACGCTGCTCTCGGCCATGGAGGGCGCGGGCAAACTGATCGAGGACGAGGAATTGCGCGCGGCGATGAGCGCGAAGGGTCTGGGCACGCCGGCGACGCGCGCGGCCGTGATCGAGGGCCTCATTTTCGAAGGCTATGTCCATCGCAACGGGCGCGAGCTCGTGCCCACGCCCAAGGCGTTCTCGCTGATGTTCGCGCTCGGCCAATTCGGCATTACCGAGCTCACCTCACCCGAACTCACCGGCGACTGGGAATTCAAGCTGAAGCAGATGGAGCGCGGCGAACTCGGCCGCGCCGAGTTCATGGAGCACATCGTCGAGGCCACGCGCGAGCTGGTCGGCGCGATCAAGAACGGCGACATACCCGACACCGCGTTCCTCACGCTCAAAGAGCCGTGCCCGAAATGCGGCGGCACGGTGCAGGAGAACTATCGCAAGTTTCAGTGCCAGGCCTGCGATTTCGCCATCTGGAAAGTGGTCTCCAGCCGCGAATTCGCGCCGGAGGAAATCGAGGAGCTGATCGCCAAGCACAGCGTCGGTCCGCTGCAGGGCTTCCGCAGCCGCATGGGCAAGCCCTTCGCCGCAGTAGTACGCCTGTCGCCCGAGTTCAAGGCGGAATTCGATTTCGGCCAGTCCGCCGACGGCTACGAGGCAGCGCCGGATTTCTCCGGCCTCGAGCCGCTAGGGCCCTGTCCGAAATGCGAAGCGCGGGTGTTCGAGCAGCCGATGGCCTATGTGTGCGAGAAAAGCCTGGGTCCGGAAAAAAGCTGCGACTTCCGCTCCGGCCGCATCATCCTGCAGCGGCCGATCGAGCGCGAGCAGATGCAAAAACTGCTGGCCACCGGCAAGACCGATCTGCTGCACCGCTTCATCTCGAAGAAGGGGCGGCCGTTCTCGGCTTTCCTGGGGCGCGGCGCCGACGGCAAGGGCGGCTTCGAGTTCGCGCCGCGCGCGGCCAAGCCCGGCAAGGCGGAAGCCAAACCGGACAAGGCAGAGGTCGCGCAGACCAAGACCAGCATGATCAAGCCGCCGGCCAAGACGGCCGCGAAAACCGGCGCCAGGATCGCGACTAAGGCCGTCGCCAGTAAGACTGTCGTTAGTAAGACCACCAAGACCGCCAGCAAGACCGCCGCCAAGACGGTCAAGGCGCGCAAGCGCAGCTAGTGCCCGTCCGACGGTACGCCGCCACCCTGGGCGGGCTTGGGGCCGCGCATGCTGCCCGCCACGATCCGGTATTCGAACAAGCGGCACTCCAGCGCACCGTTGAATAGCGGCGTGCGCTTGGACACCTGCAGCCTGATCCGCTTGGGCAGATTCATGTCGGCGCTGAGGATGTAGCAGTTCCAGCCGGCGAATTTTTGCTTCAAGGCATCGCCGAATTTGGGGTAGAACTCGGCCAGATCCTGCTGCTCGCCCATGCGCTCGCCGTAGGGCGGGTTGGTGACCAGCACTCCGGTCGCGGCCGGCGCGGAAATCTCCAGCACGTTCGCCTGTTTCAATTGCACCGCCTGCTCCAAGCCAGCCGCGCGCAGGTTCGCCTGCGCCAGCTTGAGCGTATCGCCGTAGAGGTCGCTGCCGTAGATCGGCAGGGAAACCACAGGCTTCCTCCGCGCCGCGGACTCGGCGCGCAGCGCCTGCCACAGCGCCGCGTCGAAATCTTTCAGCTTTTCGAAGCCGAAGCCGCGCGCACTGCCCGGCGCGATATTGAGCGCGATCTGCGCCGCTTCGACGAGGAAAGTGCCGCCGCCGCACATCGGATCGAGCAGCGCCGTTCCGGCTTGCCATCCGCTCAGTTTGAGTATGCCGGCGGCAAGGTTTTCCTTCAGCGGAGCCTCGCCCTGGGCGGCGCGCGCGCCGCGCTTGAACAGCGGCTCGCCCGAGGTGTCCAGGTAGAGCGTGAACTGCGCGGCATCGAGGAAGGCGTGGATGCGCACCTCGGGCGCGCGCGTGTCGATGTTGGGCCGGCTGCCGACGGCGCTCCTGAAGCGGTCGCACACGGCATCCTTGATGCGCAGCGTGAGGAAGTCGAGGCTCTTGAGCGGGCAGTGCTGCGCGGTGAGGTAGACGCGGATGCTGCGCGCCACGTCGAAGCGCTGCGGCCAGTCGAGATCAACGGCCGCGCGATAGATATCCTCTTCGCTGCGATAAGGCACGGTGAACAGGCGCAGCAGCACGCGCGTGGCGATGCGGCTCTCCAGGTTGGCGCGGTAGATCACACGCGTGTCGCCTTCGAACGCAACGCCGCCGGCGACGGCCTGCACCGCGCTCGCTCCGAGTCCGACGAGCTCAGCCGCGAGCGGATTTTCCAGGCCGCGCGGACAGGATGCGAACAGCTTGGCGTTGGTTTGGGAGCTCATGGGAAACCGAAGGCAATCAATCGAAGGCCGAACGCGAAGGTAACATAATACCAACTGCGCGAATGCGTGACGTGGCCGGACGGCTGCCTGCGCTGCCGGGTAGGTTGCTGGTGTTGGAACTACTCCCGGTTTGGAGTTCATTCAGAAATTAAGGGAACCCTTCGCATTGCGCCTTTCAAATTCATGCGCTGTTCCGGTAATTTCCAACAATGTCGTAGCGGTGTCGGCCCGAGACCGGCTAATATGCGATTGGCGCCAGCAGGAAGAATCCAATGAACAAACACCAGAGAGTCATGCTGATCATCGCGACAATCAATTTGCTGCTGCTGCTGCTGTTTCCACCGTACGACTACCTTAGCTACGCGCGTCACAACGTGCCCAACTTCGACGGTTTCCTGTTCGCGTTCGGCCACCATCCCAACAGCGCGGTCAACAGCAGTTTCCTGTGTATCGAGATAGTCATCGTGCTGATCAACACCATGATCGCTTGGCTGCTGCTGCAGGAGCGGGCGCGTCTGCGGCGCCGGTTGGACCGGCAGAACCTGGTGCTGCTGGGTGTGGCCTTGAATCTGCTGTTGGCGCTGCTGTTTCCGCCGTTCCAGGATCATTACACCGCGTCCGAGGCCCTGCTGCCTTCGTTCGACGGTTTCTATTTCCTGTTCGGGGACAACTCCATGCGCGTGATTGTCGCCAATGTGCTCTGGGTCGAGGTCATGTTCGTACTGATCAACGGCGCCATGCTGTGGATGTTGGTCCACCGGCCGGCGCCGCGGGAATTGACCGCTGCCGAGCGTTTTGCTCAGCCGGCGGAGCTGCTCGGCACAGGCCAGCGCAGGAAAACCTAGGCAGCCGTTGAAATTCGCCTTCCGGTCGGCGCATTAGAACTCTGCCGCGACCGCCGCGGCGCTCTGCACTTTGGCATAGAGGCCGGCCAGCGCCGCCACGAATGCCGCATGCACCTGCGCCGCGGGCACGCGCTGCTCGCCAAAGACGAGTGCGCGCGTGGCGCAGGCATCGTGCACGAGACTGCAGGAAAAACCGAGGTCGAATGCGGCGCGGGTGGTCGCATCGACGCACATGTGGGTCATCATGCCCGCGATCACCAGGTGGTCGGCGCCCACAGCGCGCAGATGCTCCAGCAGCTTTGTTCCGCGGAAGCTGTTGGGGAAATTCTTTTGTACTATGGTCTCCCCGGCGTGCGGCGCAACATTGGCGTGGATGTTCACGCCCTCGGTGTCGGGCAGGAAAAAGCTGGCGCCGGGCCGGTTGGAAACATGCTGGATGTGCACCAGCGGCAGCCGCTTGGCGCGGAAACTCGCCAGCAGCTTCGCCGCCTGCAGGCTGGCTTCGGGGCTGCCTTCCAGTTCCATCTTGCCGCCGGGGAAGTAGTCGTTCTGGATGTCGATGATGACGAGAGCGGGTTTCATGGTCGAACTCCGTGTGAGGCCTTGACCTTAAGCGGCGCGGCCGCCGGCAGCGCGTTCATGCGCCGCGGACCCTGGCGGCGAAACCGGCGGCGCGCAGCGCGCGGATGATCTCCTCCACGTGCTCGCGGCCGCGGGTCTGCAGCACGAAGTCGACCTCGGCGGTCTGCAGCGGCAGGTTGGTGAAAGCGCGCTGGTGGTGCACTTCCTCGATGTTGGCATTGGCCTCGCCGAGGCAGGTCGTGACCGTGGCGAGCGCGCCGGGCAGGTCGCGCAGCTCGACCGTGAGCCGGGTGAGCCGGCCGGCGCGCACCATGCCGCGCTCGATAATCACCGACAGCATCAGGGGATCGATGTTGCCGCCGGAGAGCACGCTGCCCACGCGCTTGCCGCGAAAGCGCTCCGGCTGGGCGAGCAGCGCGGCGAGGCCGGCCGCGCCGGCGCCCTCGACCACCGTCTTCTCGATTTCCAGCAGCAGCACGATCGCATGCTCGATCTCGCCTTCGCCGACCAGCAGGACGCCGCGCGTGAGCTCGCGCACGATCGGCAGCGTGAGCGCGCCCGGCTCTTTTACGGCGATACCCTCGGCGATGGTGTTCGCGGCGAAGCGCGGCGTCTCGCCGCGCAGCGCGCAATACATCGACGGAAAGTTCTCGGTCTCGACGCCGTAGAGTTCGATGCCGGGCTTGACGCCTTTGGCCGCGACCGCCATGCCGGCGATCAGGCCGCCCCCGCCCACGGGCACCAGCAGCACCTCCAGCCGCGGCTCGCACGCGAGCATTTCGAGGGCCACCGTGCCCTGGCCGCTGATCACCTGCGCGTCGTCGTAGGGGTGGACCAGGCTCAAGCCGCGCTCGGCGGCGAGCGCGAGGCCGCGCGCCTTGGCTTCGTCGAAGTTGTCGCCGGCGAGGATCACTTCGGCGCCGAAGGCGCGGGTATGCTAGACTTTCACGTGCGGCGTGTGGCGCTGCATCACGATCACCGCGCGCAGGCCCAGGCGCTTCGCGTGATAGGCCACGCCCTGCGCATGGTTGCCGGCGGATACACCGAGCACGCCCGCGGCGCGCTCCTCCGGCGTGAGCGAGCGCAGTTTGACCAGCGCGCCGCGTTCCTTGAACGAGGCGGTGAACTGCAGGTTCTCGAATTTGAGATACACCTCGGCGCCGGTGATCGCAGACAGCGTGCGCGAGTATAGGCAGGGCGTATCGATTATCTGGTCCGCGAGCACGGCGGCGGCGGCGCGGATGGATTGCGCGGTGACGGTCATGAAATGCTTTTCGATATAAGGGGAAACTTCCCCTTATGCTCCTCTAGATTGGCCCGTCGCAAAATAAATTTTGCAACAGATTCATATCGACTTTACGTTCAGCGCTGCCATGAACCCTTGACGATGTTCTTGATGAGATGCAGCCGCCGGTGAAAGAAATGGTCTGCGCCGGGCACCACGACCACCGGCAGTTCCTGCGGCCGCGCCCAGGCGAGCACGTTGGCGAGCGGCACGGTCTCGTCCAGCTCGCCGTGAATGATGATGCTGTCCGCGGGCACCGGTTCCGAAGTGTAGCTGCGCCCGCCGCTTACGAAACCCGCCGCGACACCCACCAGCGCCATGCGCTCCGGTGTTACCCGCCGCGCGACCAGGGTTTGCACGTAGGCGCCGAAGGAGTAGCCCGCGAGCACCGGCGCACGCGCATGAATGCGCGTGCGTGCGTATTCCACGATCGTGAGCAGGTCGTCGGCCTCGCCGCGGCCCTCGTCGTGCTCGCCCGCGCTCGCCCCGACGCCGCGAAAATTCGGCCGCAGCGCGACGTAGCCGAGCTCGACGAAGGTCTTGGCCAGGGTCTGCGCCACCTTGTTGTCGAGATTGCCGCCGAACAGCGGGTGCGGGTGCGCGACCAAAGCGACGCCGCGGTGTTCACCTACCGCAGGCAGGTCGATTACGCATTCGATCTTGCCCGCCGCGCCGTCCAGGAGCAAGTGTTCCTTGCTTGCACGCGTCATAGCTTCAGGCGCTCGACCACGCGCCCGTGCCGCAAATGTTCTTCGATAATCTCGTCGATGTCGTGCTCGTCGACGTAGGTGTACCAGGTTTCTTCCGGGTAAACTACGATGCAGGGACCCTCCTCGCAGCGGTCCAGACACCCCGCCTGGTTGATGCGCACCCCGCCTTTGCCGGCGAGATCGAGTTCCTTTACGCGCTGCTTGGCGTAGTCGCGCAGCTTGCTCGCGCCCTTGTCGTTGCAGCAGACGCGTTCGCCATCGCGTTGGTTGCAGCAGAAAAAAACGTGGTGGGTGTAATAGCTCATGCCCGGGATCGATCGAAAGGAACGCGATTGAATAACCTGCCGTCTGCCGGCATGGCCCCGCCTGCGACGGCCGAATTATAGCTTGTCGCGGCTGTCTGGACTTTCGCGGCCCGGGCGTGGCGCGAGCAGCATCAGATAGACCAGCGCCGCGAACGGCCAGAGGAGCGACACCAGGTGCGTCACCCCGTTGAAGTTGAGAAAGTAGCCCTGTGGCCAGTGCTGCAGGGCGTCGGCGAAATAAGGATTCTCTGGCGCCAGGTTGACCACCACGGTTGCGGCCATCAGCAGCATGCCGGCCAGCGCCATGCGCGCGGCGCGCGGCAGCGCCAGCGCCAGCACCAGGACCAAGGCACCGGCGACCAGGCCGAGCAGTGCGCCCGGCGTCAGCCAGGCGAACACGGTGTGGGCCTTGAGCAATTCGCCCACCGCGACTGTCTTCAGCGCCAGCGCTGCGGCAAACAGTACCAGCAACAAGCCCCGCCGCGGCCGCTCGTCTTGCGTCAGGCAGGACAGAAACAGGCCGATTGCGATCAGGTTGCAGGCGGTGACCGCCGCCTCCATCCGGATGAACACTTCGGCCGGATGCAGCACGGCCGGCACATCGTCTAACAGGCCGCGCAGATCGCCGTTGCCGAACAGCAGGGTCCCCGGGTTGAGCTGGGTGACCAGCCACAGTCCTAGCACCACCAGTCCCAGGTCGTAC
>DAIDTN010000004.1 GCA_027457185.1 Burkholderiales bacterium
AGGTCAGCAGCGAAGTGCTGGCTGCACCGCAGGTGGCGCAAGGCGTGGTCGTGGTGCGCAGTGCCGATGGCCGCATCTTCGGTCTGGATGCGAAGGACGGCAAGCGCAAGTGGTACTACCAGCGCTCCACGCCCACGCTGACGGTGCGCTCGCCGGTAGGTATCAGCATTTCCGCGGGTGTGGTTTATGCCGGCTTTGCCGGCGGTAAGCTGGTCGCGATCGAATTGTCCAACGGGGCGGTGCGCTGGGAGGCAACCGTCGCGCTGCCGCACGGCACCACCGAACTGGAGCGGGTTACCGATGTCATCGGCCTGCCGGTGGTCGAATGGCGCGAGGTCTGCGCGGTCGCTTATCAGGGCCGCATCGGCTGCTTTGACCTTGCCAACGGCCAGGCGATGTGGGGGCGCGAGATGTCGAGCACGTCCGGGCTGGCGCTGGATGCGCGCTACGCCTTCGTCAGCGACGACAAGGGCATGGTGTATGCGCTGGATCGCAGCAGCGGCAGCAGTGTGTGGCGCCAGGACAAGCTGCGTTTGCGCAACCTGTCGGCGCCGCTTGCACTCGGGCACGAGATCGTCGTCGCCGACATTCAGGGCTACGTGCATTTTCTGGACCGCGATTCCGGTGCCTTCGTCGGCAGGGTGGCGACCGACGGCAGCCCGGTCAGCACCAATCCGGTCGGCCTGCCCAACGGCGGCTTTCTGATACAGACCCGCAATGGCGGGCTGTATGCTTTCAGCACCCAATAGAAAGAGCGATCAACGCGAGAACGCAGCCGGTGCCAGGGGAAGAAAACCTGCTCTTTTCCCGGCCGCCGCGCCCGTGCGCCTGATCCCTCATCCATGAAACCCACAGTAGTCATCGTCGGCCGGCCCAATGTCGGCAAGTCCACGCTGTTCAACCGGCTCACGCGCAGCCGCGACGCGCTGGTGGCCGACATTCCCGGTTTGACGCGCGATCGCCATTACGGCGAAGGACGCGTTGGCGACCGTCCATTTTTCGTGGTGGACACCGGCGGCTTCGAGCCGGTGGCGAAAGACGGCATTTTGCATGAGATGGCGAAGCAGACGCTGCAGGCCATCGCCGAGGCCGACGTAATCCTGTTCATGGTCGATGTGCGCCAGGGATTGACTGCGCAGGACCGCGATATCGCCGCTTTGCTGCGCAAGACCGGGCGGCGCGTGCTGCTCACCGTCAACAAGGCCGAAGGCATGAATATCGCCGTGGTCACCGCCGAATTTCACGAACTCGCGCTGGGGCAGCCCTATGCCATCTCCGCCGCGCACGGCGAAGGCGTGGGCGACCTTGTCGATCTGGCACTCGCCGGATTCGAGCGGGAGCCCGAGGAAGCGTCGGCGCCGGACCATCCGCGCATTGCCATTATCGGCCGCCCCAACGTCGGCAAGTCGACCCTGATCAACGCCCTGCTTGGCGAGAACCGGGTCATCGCCTTCGACCAGCCGGGCACCACGCGCGACAGCATCGAGGTCCCGTTCGAGCGCGACGGCAGACGCTATACGCTGATCGATACCGCCGGCCTGCGTCGCCGCGGGCAGGTGTTCGAGGCACTGGAAAAGTTTTCCGTGATCAAGACGCTGCAGTCGGTAGACCAGGCCAATGTGGTGGTGCTGGTGCTCGATGCGCAGGCGGAGATCTCGGATCAGGACGCCCACATTGCGGGCTACGTCGTGGAAAAAGGGCGCGCGCTGGTGGTGGCCGTGAACAAGTGGGACGGACTGGACGACTACCGGCGCGAGTGCGTCAAGCGCGATCTCGGACGCAGGCTCGGATTCCTCGGCTTTGCACGCCTTCATTTTATCTCGGCCTTGCAGGGCAGCGGTCTGCCCGGATTGCTGCCCTCGATCGACGACGCCTACCGCGCCGCCATGACCAAGCTGTCGACGCCGCGCCTCACGCGCGTGCTGATCGAGGCGGTCGAGCGCCAGCAGCCGCCGCGCAAGGGGCTGACCCGGCCCAAGCTGCGCTACGCACATCAGGGCGGCATGAATCCGCCGCTGATCGTGATTCACGGCAATGCGCTCAGTGCGGTACCGGAGAGCTATCGCCGCTATCTGGAGGGTCGCTTTCGTGAGGCGTTCTCGCTCCAGGGCACACCCCTGAAGGTGCAATTCAAGACTTCGACCAATCCTTACTTGAAAAAACAGTAGGGCGCCCCCACCTGCAGGCGGTAGTGGAAAATGGCAGAGAAATCAATTACAGTGGCAATTCAACAACAAAGTTGTGGGGGGCACGATGAGCACTAAAGGGCAGTTGTTACAAGACCCGTTTCTAAACACGCTGCGCAAGGAGCATGTGCCGGTGTCTATTTACCTGGTCAACGGCATCAAGCTGCAAGGCCAGGTCGAATCCTTCGACCAGTATGTGGTGCTGCTGAAGAACACGGTCACGCAGATGGTCTACAAGCACGCGATCTCTACCGTGGTGCCGGCGCGCGCAGTCACCATTTCCTACGATCCCCCTGGTACCGATAACTGAGACACGCCGGTTCGCTGCGGCCGGCGCGCGCGATGTCTGAGCGTTCCCGGCGCGCCAATGCGGCTGTGCTGGTCGGCCTGGACTTCGGCGCCGACGGCTATGGCGAGGGCCTGGAAGAATTGCGCCTGCTGGTCGAGAGTTCCGGGCTCAAACCGAGCGCCCTGATCCAGGGCAAGCGGCAGCGGCCCGACCCGGCTTTTTATGCAGGTTCGGGCAAGGTGGAGGAGATCGCGGACGCGGTGCGTGAGTACAAGGCGGTGGTGGTGGTGTTCAACCACGAGCTTTCCCCGGCGCAGCAGCGCAACCTGGAACAGAAGCTGGATTGCGCCGTGCTTGACCGCACCGGCCTGATCCTCGGCATTTTCGCCCGGCGCGCGCGCAGTCACGAAGGCAAATTGCAGGTGGAACTGGCGCAATTGGAGTATGCCTCCACGCGCCTGGTACGTGGCTGGACCCACCTTGAACGCCAGCGCGGCGGCCGCGGTTTTCTCGGCGGCATGGGTGAGACCCAGATCGAAGTCGACCGGCGCCTGATCGGCAATCGCGTCAAGGTGCTCAAGGACAAGCTGCTGCAATTCAAGCTCCGCCGCGACGTGCAGCGCCGGGCGCGCGCGCGCGGCGAAGTGCTGTCGGTATCGCTGGTCGGGTACACCAATGCGGGTAAGTCCACGCTGTTCAACGCGCTCACCCATGCGGGCAGCTACACCGCCGACCAGTTATTCGCCACCTTGGACACCACCGCGCGGCGCATGTACCTGGAAGGGGCGGGGAATCTGGTGTTGTCGGACACCGTCGGCTTTATTCGCGACCTGCCGCACGGCCTGGTGGCGTCTTTTCGCGCCACGCTGGAGGAAACCATTCACGCCGATCTGCTGCTGCACGTCGTCGATGCTTCTAGCAGTGTGCGCGAACCGCAGATAGCCGCCGTCAACGCGGTGCTCGCCGAGATTGGCGCGGACGCCATCCCGCAGGTACTGGTGTGGAACAAAATCGATCTGACTGCGGTTTTGCCCGGCTTGGAGCGCGACGAATATGGTAAAATCTGCCGAGTCAGCTTGAGTGCGAAGACTGGCGTCGGCCTGGATTTTCTAAGGTCGGCCCTGGCCGAAGTCGCAGCCGCGAAAAAATCCGCAGAAAGCAACCGGGAAACCGAGCAGCACCATAAGGATGCGTATGTCACTTAATGACCCGCAGTGGGGCAAGAAGAGCGGGGGCAACGGGCCGCCGGACTTGGACGAACTGTGGCGCAATTTCAATCAGAAGCTGAATAGCCTGTTCGGCAGAAAAGGCGGGGGCGGCGGAGCGCCGGTCCAGCCGCCGAGCATGCGCCAGATCGGCGGCGGCGCGGTCCTGCTCGTCGCCGTGGTGCTGGCGGTGTGGCTGGCGAGCGGTTTCTATATCGTCGATGCGCAGCAGCGCGGCGTCGTGTTTACCTTCGGCAAGTATACCGCGCTCACCAGTCCGGGCCTGCGCTGGCGCCTGCCGTTTCCGTTCCAGTCGCAGGAGATTGTCAATCTGTCCTCGGTGCGAACCGTCGAGATCGGCTACCGCAACAACGTCAAGACCAAGGTGCCGAAGGAATCGATCATGCTAACCGGCGACGAGAACATCATCGATATCCAGTTTGCCGTGCAGTACACGGTCGCCGACCCGCTCGATTACCTGTTCACCAACAAGAATCCAGATGAGACCGTGCGGCAGGTGGCCGAGTCTGCATTTCGCGAGGTGGTCGGCGCAAACAAGATGGACTTCGTGTTGTACGAAGGGCGCGAGCAGGTGGCGAACGAGGCGCAAAAACTGATACAGCACATCCTCGACCTCTATAAGACCGGCATCGCGATCAGCAATGTGACCATGCAAAACGCGCAGCCGCCGGAAGAGGTACAGGCCTCATTCGACGACGCGGTCAAGGCGAAGCAGGATCTGCTGCGGCAGAAGAACGAAGGCCAGGCCTATTACAACGACGTCGTGCCCAGGGCGCAGGGCGCCGCCTCGCGCCTGACCGAAGAGGCGCAGGGATATCGCCAGAGTGTGCTCGCCAACGCCGAGGGCGAGGCCAGCCGCTTCAAGCAGGTGCTGACTCAGTACGACAAGGCGCCGCAGGTGACGCGCGAGCGCATGTATCTCGAGACCGTGCAGCAGGTACTGAGCAGCACCAGCAAGATATTGCTCGACGCCAAGGGCAGCGGCAACCTGTTGTACCTGCCCTTGGACAAAATCATGCAGATGTCGGCGGGCGCGTTGCCGGAGACTGCGGCGCCGTCCAAGCAGACCCTGGTCGAACCGACCCCAAATCCGGACGCCGCCGCGCGCTCGCGCGATGCGCTGCGCTCGAGAGAAAGGGAGAGCCGGCCGTGAACATCATCGTACGTTTGCATCGTGTCCGGCAGGCAGCGCAGGCACGAGCCCTTAAACAGCCGGCGCAAGCTTGTTCGCGCGGGCGGTCCCAAGGCGGCCGGCCATGAAAAATCGCACTGGAATCCTGCTCGCCGGCGTGCTTGCCGCAGGAGTGCTTGGGAGCATGTCGCTGTTTACCGTCGATCAGCGCGAGAACGCCATCGTGTTCCAGTTGGGCGAGGTGAAGCAGGTCATCACCACCCCCGGACTGCATTTCAAGTGGCCCTTGATTCAGAACGTGCGCTACTTCGACGCGCGCATCCTCACCATGGATACGCCGGACGCCGAGCGCTATATCACCTCGGAGAAGAAGAACCTGCTGGTGAACACGTTCGTCAAATGGAAAATCAGCGACCCGCGCCAGTTCTACATCAGCGTCGGCGACGAGGCGCAGGCGGAGACGCGCCTTGCGCAGACCGTCAATGCCACGCTGCGCGAGGTGTTCGGCAAGCACACGGTGCAGGAGGTGGTGTCGAAGGATCGCGATGAAATGATGCGAGTCGCGCGCGAGCGCGCCAACCTGGACGCGAAGAAAATAGGGATCGACGTCATCGACGTGCGCCTGAAGCGGGTGGATCTGCCGCAGGAGGTGAGCGAGTCGGTGTACAAGCGCATGGACGCGGAGAGAAAGAGCGTGGCCAACCAGCTGCGTTCGGAAGGCGCGAGCGAGGCGGAGCGTATCCGCGCCGAGGCGGACAAGGAGCGCGCGGTGATCATTGCCAACGCCTACAACGAAGCGCAGCGCCTCAAGGGCGAGGGCGACGCCAAGGCGTCGGCGGTGTACGCGCAGGCTTTCGGCAAGAATCCGGAGTTCTACGCCTTTTACCGCAGCCTCGAAGCCTACCGCTCGAGCTTCAAGAACCGCAGTGACGTGCTGGTGCTGCAGCCGAACTCGGAGTTCTTCAAGTACTTAAAAGGCCCCGGCAAAGGCAGCAAATAGCAGTTACAGCATTTACTGGGGAGTCCGGGGATGCCTAGCACTTTCCTCATGGCATTTGCGTTGATGCTGGTGATCGAGGGCATCCTGCCGTTCCTGTTTCCGGCGCAGTGGCGCGAAATGTTTCGCCGCATCACCCAGTTCAGCGACGGGCAACTCCGCTTTTTCGGCCTGACGTCGATGCTCGCGGGTTTGTTGCTGTTGTTATTCGCGAAGTAAGGAGCCAAGGGTGAGCAGCGAAGGCATGACTGGCATTTCTGCGCGCGCCGTTTTCTTCCCCCACTGCGCGAATTCGCATGCGTAACTGGGTGCTGCCCGAATACATCGAGGACATCCTGCCGCCGCAGGCGTGCAGGATAGAGTCCCTGCGGGCGCAGCTGCTGGAATTGTTCCGCGTCCATGGCTACGAGCTGGTCATGCCGCCGCTGCTCGAGTATACCGAGTCGCTCCTGACTGGCACCGGCCACGACATGGACCTGCGCACGTTCAAGCTGGTGGACCAGCTGTCGGGGCGCACCATGGGATTGCGGGCCGACATCACGCCGCAAGTGGCGCGCATCGACGCGCATCTGCTCAATCGCGAGGGCGTGACCCGGCTTTGCTACTGTGGCTCGGTGCTGCACACCCTGCCCGCCGGGCTGACTTCCACGCGCGAGCCGCTGCAAATCGGTGCCGAGATCTACGGTCACAGCGGCATCGAGAGCGACCTCGAAATACAGCGGCTGCTGGGGCAGGCGCTGAAGCGGTGCAAGTTGTCCGGTGTGCGCCTGGATATCGGCCATGTGGCGGTGTTTCGCGAACTGGCGCAGCGCGGCGGCGTCGGTCCCGAATTGGAAGCCGATCTGTTCGCGGCGTTGCAGGCCAAGGATGCCTCGGCTTTGCGCGCCCTGACCAAGCGCCTGGACAAGGCGACACGCGGGGCGATCCTGCTGTTGCCGGAGCTGTACGGCGGCCGCGAAGTGATCGCGCGCGCGCGGCGAGAGCTGCCGAAATACGCCGGGATCGCGCGCGCGCTTGCCGACCTGCAGGCGCTGACGGCGACGCAGGAAGTCCCCGTGAGCATCGATCTGGCCGATTTGCGCGGCTATCATTATCACAGCGGGGTCGCTTTCGCCGCGTATTGCGACCGCTTGCCCAATGCGATCGCGCTCGGCGGGCGCTACGATGGCGTGGGCAAGGCTTTCGGCCGCGCCCGGCCGGCGACCGGTTTCACCCTTTACCTGCTGGAGTTAGCGCGCCTGGCGCCGCCCGCGCTGGCACCGGGCGGCATCCGCGCGCCGCGGACCAGCGACCCTGCGCTGGATGCCGCCGTCGCACGCTTGCGCGCAGCGGGCGAGGTGGTGATTCAGGAACTTCCCGGGCACCAGAACGAAGGCGATGAGGGTCGCTGCGCGCGCAAACTCGTCAAGCTGAAAGGCACATGGCAGGTAAGAAAAATTTGAAGCTGCGCATCGGCGCAGCATCCGTAATTCTCTTTACTTGGATCGAGCATGGCAAAAAACGTAGTAGTGATCGGCACCCAGTGGGGTGACGAGGGCAAGGGCAAGGTCGTCGACTGGCTTACCGACCATGCAGATGGCGTGGTGCGCTTCCAGGGCGGACACAATGCCGGCCATACGCTGGTCATCAATGGCAGGAAGACGATCCTGCGGCTGATTCCCTCGGGCATCCTGCGCGAAGGTGTTGCCTGCTACATCGGCAATGGCGTCGTGCTGTCGCCATCGGCCGTGCTGCAGGAGATCGACGAGCTGGAATCCGCCGGCGTCGCGGTCGCCAGCCGGCTGCGCATCTCCGGCGCCTGCCCGCTGATCCTGCCATATCACGTGGCGATCGACCAGGCGCGCGAAGCGGCCAAGGGCGCGGACAAGATCGGCACCACGGGACGGGGCATCGGCCCGGCCTACGAGGACAAGGTGGCGCGGCGCGCGATCCGCCTGCAGGACCTGCTCAATCCGCAGCGTTTTGCCGAAAAGCTGCGCGAGGTGCTCGATTTTCACAACTTCGTGCTGCAGCATTATCTAAAGGCCAAGCCTGTCGATTTTCAGCAGACGCACGACGAAACGCTGGCATTCGCGCCGCGCCTGGCGCCGATGATGGCCGACGTATCCTCTGAGCTCTACCGCGCTGCGGCCGCCGGGAAACACCTGCTGTTCGAGGGCGCGCAGGGTTCGCTGCTGGACATCGACCACGGCACCTATCCGTATGTCACTTCCAGCAACACCACCATCGGCGGCGCGCTGGCCGGCACCGGTGTGGGCGTGGGCGACATCGACTACGTGCTGGGCATCTGCAAGGCCTACGCCACGCGTGTGGGCAGCGGTCCGTTCCCGACCGAATTGAACGATGCCATGGGCGAGCGGCTGCGCAAGGTCGGCAACGAATTCGGCGCCAGCACCGGCCG
>DAIDTN010000005.1 GCA_027457185.1 Burkholderiales bacterium
AGTCCACTGTATTGCCGAGATACACCACGGTCTCCGCGCCCGGCCCAAGGATGAGTTCGTCGAGGACGTGAACCAACCGCAGGGTTGCGCCTTGATTCCTGGCCAGCGCTATCGCCTCGGCGAGGCCCCGATTCGAAGCCGGACTGCCGTCGATGGGAACGAGAATTTTTCGATACACGCTCATTGCTCATGCTCGGATTGGGGTGCGATTTTGCACTATACATCGCAGATGGTCGTTTCGGCGCAAATCCGCGCGCCCTCCGCCGTCGCAACGCGAATCCCGAGGCCTTGCACCGGGGTCCGTCGTGTTTGACATAGATCAATGGCATTATGTACCTGCCGGACGAAAATGATTTACATGGCATTCGCGCTTGCGTTTTAGCCCACCGCAGTATTTACCTGTCGCTGGATTGCATGATCGCACACGGGATTGAGACACGATGAGCACGGGAAGAAAAACCATCCTCGCAGTTGCGGTCGTGGCGGTGCTGGTCGCGGGCGGCTTAGCCTTGCGCGAGCCGATTCTGGCGCGTTGGGGTAATTCGTCCGAAAACAATTCCCTGGTGCTTTCCGGAAATATCGAAGCCCACGAAAGCGTGCTCAGCTTCAACACCGTTCAGTCGCGCATCGTGCAGCTGCCCTTCAACGAGGGCCAGTGGGTGACCAAGGGAACGTTGCTTGCCGCCGTCGACGATTCCAACTACAGGCAGCAGGTCGCCGTCGCCACCGCCGGGCTCGCCATCCAGCAGCGGCAACTGGATACCTCCAGAAAAAACGTCGATGCCGCGGGCAAGACGATCGCCGTCGACGAAGCCGAGCTGGCGCAGCGCAAGCTCGACTACAGCCGCAACCTCGCGCTGCGCAAGCAGGGCTTCGTCTCGGCGGCGGCGCTGGACCAGACCAATACGCTGCTCAAACAGTCGGTCTCCGTGCTGGAACGCGACCGCGCCCTCGCCGCCGTCGCCGATCGCAACGTCAAAGTGGCCCAGGCCAGCGTGAAAAACAGCGATCAGGCGCTGGCACTGGCGCGCATCGTCCAGGGCTACACCGCCCTGTACGCGCCCTTCGACGGCGTGATCACCGAGCGCCAGGCCGAGCTGGGCGAGGTGGTCGTGCCCGGCACCCCGGTGGTCAGCATCGCCGACCTCGACCATATCTGGCTGCGCGCCTATTTGAACGAAGCCGACCTCGGCAAGGTGCGCCTGGGGCAGGAGGTCACGGTGACCACCGACAGCTACCCGAACAAGCAGTATCAGGGCCGGATTTCCTTCATCGCATCGAAGGCGGAATTCACACCCAAGAGCGTCGAGACCCATGCCGAACGCGTGACCCTGGTTTACCGCGTCAAGATCGACATCGCCAACCCGGCGCACGAGCTCGTCATCGGCATGCCGGCGGACGCAAGGATCAAGCTGGGCGAGCCGGTAGCGCGATGAACGGCTCCGCGGGTGCGGCAGTCGAGGTGGACGGGCTGACCAAGCGCTTCGGCACGATCACGGCGGTCGACGACCTGAGTTTCTCGGTGCAGCCGGGTGAGATCTTCGGCCTGGTCGGCCCGGACGGCGCCGGCAAGACCACCGCCATGCGCATGTTCGCCAGCGTGATGCGGCCCGACGCGGGCAGCATCGTCATCGACGGCATCGACGTGCTCGCCCACCCGGAAAAAACCAAGCGCCATGTCAGCTACATGCCGCAGCGCTTCGGCTTGTACGAGGACCTCACGGTGGAAGAGAACATCCGCTTCTACGCGGACTTGTTCGAGGTGCCGCGCAAGCTGTGGGAAGCGCGGGCGCAGTCCATGCTCGTCGCATCGGATATGACGCAATTCCGCCAACGCCTTGCCGGCCAGCTCTCCGGCGGCATGAAGCAGAAACTCGGCCTGACCTGCTCGCTGGTCCACACCCCGCGCGTGCTGCTGCTCGACGAGCCGACCACGGGCGTGGACCCGCTGTCGCGACGCGAGTTCTGGCAGATTCTGTATTCGCTGCGCGCCGAAGGCGTGGCCATGCTGATCTCGACCGCGTACCTCGACGAGGCCGAGCGCTGCGATCGGCTTGCGCTGCTGAACCGGGGAACGATGATGTACTGCGATACCCCGGCCGGACTGAAATCACGCATGCCCGGCGCGATGCTGGAGGTCGCCTCGCCGGAGCCGAGAAAGGTGCGCGAAGTCGCGCTGGCGCTGGAGGGGGTGCAGGGCGTTCTGCTGGTCGGCAGCGGCGTGCATGTTAATGTGGACGATGGCGGGCGCCGCAGCCCGCAGCTCGCCCAGGCACTGGCCGGCGCCGGCGTCCAGGCAACGCACATTGAGGAGGTGGCGCCCACGATCGAGGATCTGTTCGTCGCACTGCTAGAGCAGAATTCGGAGGCATGATGGCCGGCGGCGCAGGTGCTCAGATCATCGTCGACGGGCTGGTCAAGCGCTTCGGCAGCTTTGTTGCGGTCGACGGCGTGAGTTTCGACGTTGCCCGCGGCGAGATCATGGGTTTTCTCGGCCCCAACGGCGCGGGCAAGTCCACGCTGATCCGCATCCTGTGCGGTTTGCTGCGCCCGAGCGCCGGCCGGGCGCTGGTTGCCGGCATCGACGTGACCGAGGACCCCGACGCGGTGCGCCAGCGCATCGGCTACATGTCGCAGAAATTCTCGCTCTACAACACCCTGAGCGTGCTCGAAAACCTGCGTTTTTTCGGCGGCGTCTACGGCGTGCCGCGCGACCGGCTCGAGGAGCGCATACGCTTCGCAATCGACATGGCGGGGCTGGCCGGGCGCGAAACATCGCTGGTGGCCACGCTGGCCGGCGGCTGGAAGCAACGGCTCGCGCTCGGTGCTGCCATTCTGCACCGGCCGGCGATCCTGTTCCTCGACGAGCCCACCTCCGGCGTCGATCCGGAATCGCGGCGCCGTTTCTGGGACCTGATCCACACGCTCGGCGCCGAGGGCGTCAGCGTGCTGGTGTCGACGCACTACATTGACGAGGCCGAATACTGCAACCGGGTCGCGCTGATCACGCGCGGGCGGCTGATCGCCCTGGGCACGCCCTTTGAACTGAGGCGGCGCTCGCTCGGCGCGGAACTGCTGAGCATAGAGCGCGAAGGCATCGCCAACGCGATCGAATTGGTGGAAAAGGCGCCCGGCGTGCACGACGTCGCGGTGTTCGGCAGCGCGCTGCACGCCTTGGTGGACGATGCGGCAACACGCGCTCCCGCGCTGGTCGCCTACCTGGCCGGTCACGGCATCGCCGGCGCGACCGCGCGGCGCATCGAACCGACGATGGAGGATAGTTTCGTGCATCTGGTCGGCGCCGCGACACGGGCGCGGGGAGACCCGCCGTGAAGCTGCGCCGCGTCAAGGCGATCGCCGTCAAGGAAAGCCTGCAGATCGTGCGCGACCCGCGCAGCCTGATGATCGCGCTGCTGATTCCGCTGATGCAGATGTTCATGCTCGGCTACGGCATCAATCTCGACATCAAGCACATTCCCCTGTGTACCTACGACCGCGAAATGAGCCAGCAGTCGCTGGGCCTGCTGAAACGGTTTGAAGCATCGCGCTACTTCACCCTGCGCAAGACTGCCCAGGACTACGCCGAGCTCACGCGCGACATCGACGACAGCAGTTGCACGATTGCCATCGTCATCCCCGCAGGTTTCTCGCAGGGCCTGAACGACGCCGGCACCGGCACCGTGCAGGCGCTGATCGACGGAACCGACTCGAATACCGCGAACATCGCTGCGAACTATGCGCGCGCGGTGATTTCCGGTTTCTCCGGCGACCTACAGCTGCAGGCCATACAGCGCAGGGGCGGCACCGTGCAGACTCTCACACCCGTGGACGTGCAGGCACGCGTATGGTTCAACGAAAATCTGGAAAGCCGCAATTACATCATTCCAGGCATCGTCGCCCTGGTGATGGCGATCGTCGGCGCGCAATTGACCTCGCTCACCATCGCGCGCGAGTGGGAACGCGGCACCATGGAGCTGCTGGTGTCCACGCCGGTCAAGCCGCTGGAACTCATGCTGGGCAAGCTGCTGCCGTATTTCGCCATCGGCATGCTCGACGCAGCCATCTGCCTGGCGCTGGCGGTGTTCTGGTTCGACGTGCCTTTCCGCGGCACGCTGGCAACGCTCCTGTTCACCACCAGCCTGTTCCTGATCGTGGTGCTGTGCATAGGCTATTACGTGTCGGTGTCGATTCGAAGCCAGGTCGGGGCGAGCCAGGTCGCGCTGCTCCTGACCATGCTGCCGACGATCCTGCTGTCTGGATTCGCGTTCCCGATCGACCAGATGCCGGTATTCGTGCAGGGAATCACCTACCTCGTGAGCGGGCGCTATTACGTGACCATTCTCAAGTCCGTTTTCCTGAAGGGGGCCGGCGCGGTCGAGCTCGCCGTGCCGATACTGTGCCTCGCCCTCTACGCCGTGGCCCTGGTGGTGCTCGCCGCCCGCTCCTTCCGCAAAACGCTGGATTGAAATGTTCCGACGCATTATCGAGCTGCTGATCAAGGAGTTTCTGGAACTCAAGCGGGACCGCTCTGCGCGTTTCCGCCTGCTGGTGCCCCCGATCATCCAGATGGTGCTGTTCGGATATGCGGCGACGTTCGAGGTGTTCAACGTGTCCACGGCAGTGCTGGACCAGGACCAAACGCAGGAGAGCCGCTCCCTGATCGCCGCATTCGTGAACAGCAGCCGCTTCGACATGACGACGGTCGCCAAGACCCGCGCCGACGTACAGAATGCCGTCGAGCGCAGCGACGCGCAGGTGGGCATCGTGGTGCCGCCCGGTTTTGCCGAGCTGCTGCGCAAGGGGCAGACTTCGCCGCTGCAGATCCTCGTCGACGGCACCAATTCGAATACCGCGCTGATCGCGCTCGGCTACGTCGGCGAGATCGCCGGATCGTTCGGGCAGAGTTATGCGCTGGATCTGGCGCAGCGGACCGGCCGCGCGCTGGGCCACCCGCTGGTGCAAGTCAGCATGGCGGAGCGCTATTGGTACAACCCTAACCTGAACAGCCGCTGGTTCTTCGTGCCGGGCGTAATCGGAACGGTTACCCTGATTACGATCGTCAACCTTACCGCCTTCGCGATCGTGCGCGAACGCGAGGTCGGCACGCTCGAGCAGATTCTGGTCACGCCGATCCAGCCGGTCGAATTCATCATCGGCAAGACATTGCCGTTTTTCCTGATCGGGCTGGTCGTGGTGTTAATCGCGGCGGGGGTCGGCACGTTCTGGTTCAACATCCCGTTCAAAGGCGACCCGCTGGTTCTGCTGCTCGGAACCTGCCTGTTTCTGATCAGCGCGCTTGCGATCGGGCTGCTGATCTCGACCTTGTGCACGACGCAGCAGCAGGCATTTTCGTCCAATTTCTTCGTGCTCAACCCGATGTTCATCCTGTCCGGCTTCAGCTTCCCGATTGCGAGCATGCCTCAAGTCCTGCAGTGGCTTACCTATGTCGATCCGCTGCGCTACTTCCTGGTGATCATCCGCGGCACCTATCTCAAGGGCGTGGGCCTGGACATTCTGTGGCCGCAAATGCTGGCCCTGGGCGCGCTCGGGTTCGGCCTGCTCGCGATCGCGGTAATGCGATTCCGCAAATCGCTGGACTGATGCCCTGCATTCCGGGCCCGGCGCGGCTCTCCGGCCGTCACGCCGCGAGGCCAGGGCGGAAATGCGCTACTATTTGCGCCCGCCCGCACGCGCCCTGAAGTTTGGACAGGGCTTCCGACAAATTCCGCCATGTCTACGATCATTTTTGTCGTCTTCTGCATCGTCTATCTGGGCATGATCCTCGGCGGGCTGCCGTTCCTGCAGCTCGATCGCACCGGCATCGCGCTGCTGGGCGCAATCGCCCTGATCGGCATCGGCGCCGTAAGCCCGGACGAGGCGGCCAAATCGATCCATCTGCCAACGCTGATCCTGCTGTTCTCGTTCATGGTGGTGTCGGCGCAGATGCGCCTGGGCGGCTTCTACGACTGGGTGACGCGCCGGCTCGCGGCGCTGCCGCTGTCGCCGCCGCTGCTGCTGGCGGCGCTGAGCCTGGTGGTGGCGGCGCTGTCGGCGGTGTTCAGCAACGACATCGTATGCCTCGCCGTCGCGCCGGTGCTGATCGACGCCTGCCGCGCGCGCCGCCTCGACCCCGTGCCCTACCTGCTCGCGCTTGCCTGCGCCGCCAACGTCGGCTCGGCCGCGACGCTGATCGGCAACCAGCAGAACATGCTGATCGGCGAGACGCTGAAGCTGTCCTTCGGCGGCTATTTCGCGCAGGCGCTGCTGCCGGTGCTGCTCGGCCTGCTGGTGATCTGGGGTCTGATCGCCTGGCAGACGCGCGGCCGCTGGACTTCGGCGGAAGGCGCTGCGGCGGGCGCTGCGGCGCCCGAGCGGCGCGAGGACGCAGAAGCGCCGCTCGATCGCTGGCAGACGGCCAAGGGCCTGTCGGTCGCCGCCGTGCTCCTGGCGGTGTTCCTGTTCCTGCCTGCGTGGCCGCGCGACGTTGCGGCCCTGACAGGAGCGGGCTTGCTGCTCACCAGCCGCAAGCTGCATTCGAGCAAAATGCTCGGGCTGGTGGACTGGGAATTGCTGATCCTGTTCATCGGGCTGTTCGTGGTGAACCACGCGCTGCAGCAGACCGGCATCGTCGCCGCAATCGTCGCCGACTTTGCCGCCGCCGGCGTAAACCTGGGGCAGCCCGTCCCGCTGTTCGCCGCCACGCTGGTGCTGTCCAACATCGTCTCCAACGTGCCGGCAGTGATGCTGCTGCTCCCGGTCGCCGCGCACGCGCTCGCCGGCCCGACGCTGGCGCTGGTGAGCACGCTCGCGGGCAACCTCCTGATCGTCGGCAGCATCGCCAACATCATCGTGGTCAACGTCGCGGCGCGTCGCGGCATACGCATCGACTGGCGCCGCCACGCGCGTGTCGGCGTGCCGGTGACGCTCGCCACGCTCGCGATCTGCGCCGCTTCGCTGTGGTGGCACCTGCTGCCGGCGGCTTGATTCGACGGCGGGCCGCAGTTTTCTCGACCGCTCGCCCTCTCCCGAAGATCCGGCTCCCCGAGTCAAGGTTCGAACCCCGGACCGCGCAAAACCGGTTGGGGAGCGGGGAGGCTAGCGCAACGAGGCGTTCAGCTTCGCCAGCACCGCGGCCCCCGGACAGAGTTCCTTCGCGCCGAGGACGTTGAACGGCGTGTCCACGGTGTTGAGGTGGGCGTGCAGATCTTCCGCCTCGGGATGGATATAAAGCAAGCCGGTGACCAGTTCGCCCCTGGCCTGAT
>DAIDTN010000006.1 GCA_027457185.1 Burkholderiales bacterium
GCCGATCCGAACAAACCCTATGGCTCTTTCCTGTTCCTCGGGCCGACCGGGGTGGGCAAGACCGAGCTGTGCAAGGCGCTCGCCGGCTTCCTGTTCGATTCCGAGGAGCACCTGATCCGCATCGACATGAGCGAATTCATGGAGAAGCATTCGGTGGCGCGGCTGATCGGCGCGCCGCCCGGCTATGTCGGCTACGAAGAGGGCGGCCACCTCACCGAGGCGGTGCGGCGCAAACCCTATTGCGTGATCCTGCTCGACGAAGTGGAGAAGGCGCACCCGGACGTGTTCAACGTGCTGCTGCAGGTCCTGGACGACGGGCGCATGACCGACGGCCAGGGCCGCACCGTGGACTTCAAGAATACCGTGGTGGTGATGACCTCCAACCTCGGCTCGCAGATGATCCAGCAGATGACGGGCGACGACTACCAGGTGATCAAGCTCGCGGTGATGGGCGAAGTGCGCACGCATTTCCGTCCCGAATTCGTCAACCGCATCGACGAGATCGTGGTGTTCCATGCGCTGGACGAGGCGAACATCAAGAGCATCGCGAAAATCCAGCTCGGTATCCTGGGAAAGCGCCTGGCCGGGATGGAGATCAAGCTCGAGGTCGCCGACAGCGCGCTGGCGGAAATCGCCCGCGCCGGGTTCTATCCGGTGTACGGCGCGCGCCCGCTCAAGCGCGCGATCCAGTCGGAAATCGAGAACCCGCTGGCGAAGCGCATCCTCGAAGGCGAATTCGGTCCGAAGGATACGGTCAAAATCGCTGCGAAAGGCGGCGCAATACAGTTCGGCAAGGGCTGATTGCGGCCGCGCCCGCGGCGCGCGAACGTATAATCGTTCCCTGGGATTCATATTGAAAGGGAGCAGCCATGCAGTTCGATCCGAAACGTAGTGATTTCACCCTGGGCATCATCGGTACCGGCGCCATGGGGCGCGGCATCGCGCAAGTCGCCACCACCGGCGGCATGCGCGTGCTGATGACCGATGCGCGCGCGGGCGCGGCGGCCGAGGCCAAGGCCTTCGTCGCCAAGATGCTCGAGCGCGCGGTGGAGAAGGGCAGCCTCACGAAAGAGGCGCATGCGGCGGCTGTGGGCCGGCTCGAGGTCGTCGATGGACCCGCCGCGATGGCGCCCTGCCACCTCGTGATCGAGGTCATCGTCGAGGACCTCGCGGCGAAACAAGCCCTGTTCGCGCAACTCGAGGGCATCGTCGGCGAGGGCTGCATCCTCGCCACCAACACGTCCTCGCTCGCGGTGACCACCATCGCGGCCAAGCTGAAGCGGCCGGAGCGCTTCGCCGGCATGCACTTTTTCAATCCGGTACCGCTGATGAAACTGGTCGAAGTGATCGACGGCGTGCGCACCGCGCCCGAGGTGGGCGACGCGCTGATGGAAGTAGGGCGGCGCATGGGCCGGGAGCCGGTGCGGGTGAAGGACGCGCCGGGATTCATCGTCAACCAGGTCGGGCGCGGCTTCGGCGTCGAAGCGGCGCACATCGCCGCCGAAGGCATCGCGAGCTTCGTCGACATCGACCGCATCATGCGCGACGTCGCGGGCTTTCGCATGGGCCCGTTCGAGCTGATGGAACTCACCGGCCTGGACGTGAGCCAGCCCGCCAGCGTCGCGATCTACGAGCAGTGCTATCACGAGCCGCGCTATCGCCCGGCGCAATTGATGCGCAGCCGCTACGATGCCGGCATCTTCGGGCGCAAGACCAACAAGGGTTTCTACGACTACGCCGACGGCAAGGCAGTGGTGCCGGCCGAGGCGAGCGCGCCTTCCGCGCGGCCGAAGAGCGTGTGGGTCAGCCACGCCGAGCCCGATGGCCATGCCGCGCTCATGGCGCTATTGAAGACGCTGAACGCGCCGCTGGAGAGCGGGGCCATACCCAGCGTGCATGCGTTGATCCTGGTTACGCCTTACGGCGACGATGCGACTGCTTGCGCGGTCGAGCAGGGCCTGGATGCGAAGCGCACGGTGGCCGTGGACACGCTGTTTCCCATGGTCAAGCGGCGCACCATCATGACCACGCCCGTCACCGATCCCGCCTACCGCGATGCGGCGCAGGGATTGCTCGCAAGCGACGGCGTGCCGGTGACGGCGATCAAGGACAGCCCGGGCTTCATCGCCCAGCGCATCGTGGCGATGATCGTCAACATCGGCTGCTACCTCGCGCAGAGCCGCACCGCGGCTCCGCCCGACATCGACAAGGGCGCGACCCTGGGGCTCAACTATCCGCACGGGCCGATGGCGTTCGGCGACCTGCTCGGGCCGGCCAAGGTGCTCAGGGTGCTCGACAACATGATGAAACTGTATGCCGATCCGCGCTACCGGCCGAACCTGTGGCTCACGCGCCGCGCGCGCCTGGGCGTGTCGCTGCTGACGCCGGACAACTGAGCGTGTTTAGCGGAGGCGGGCGGCGATAAGGCGGCTGCCGCCCAAGGCACTCACGCCGGCAGGCAGGCGCAGGGACGCGGTGACGGCGCGCGCGCGTACCAGCATCTCGTCCCACAGCGTGCTCGTGTTCTTGCGGAATACGGTATCGGCATCGGCGTGGACCACGTACCAGCCGCCGCGCTGCAATTCGAACGCCAGCTGTCCCGGCGCCCAGCCGCAGTAGCCGTTGAAAAAGCGCAGTTGCTTGGGCGGGTGGTGCAGCAGTTGTTCCACCACGACCGGATCCAGGGCGAAGGACACATCGCCGAGCACCCGCATGGCGCCCTCGGGCTTGTCCTTGGCGCGGAATATGGCGAACAGGCCGGCGGCTTCCACCGGACCGCCGAGGTACAGCGGTTCGGTGAAGCGCTTCAGCACCTCGCTCTTGGGCAGGATCTGCGCGAGCGAGTGCGGACCGGGACGATTGATGATGAAGCCGAAATTGCTGCCGTCCTCGGCCCGGGTGACCAGCACCACGGTCTGGCGGAAATTGGGGTCGAGCAATTCCGGCGCGGCGACCAGAAACACCGCGTTGGCGGAGTCGGAATCTTTGGCCTGCGCCGATGCCGTTGACACCGGTCCGAGCAGGGCCGCAAGCAGCAATAGTAGCCGCAGGCTCATCGCTTCGCCTGCACTTCTTCGTGGCGAAAGCATCCGACCAGATGGTCGTTGACCATGCCGGTGGCCTGCATGAAGGCATAGCAGATGGTCGAGCCGACGAACTTGAAGCCGCGCCGCTTCAGGTCCTGGCTCATCGCATCGGATTCGGCGGTGCGCGCAGGCCCCTGTTTCAGGCTGCGCCGCCGGTGCTGCTTCGGTTTGCCGCCGACGAAAGCCCAGACGTAACGGTCGAACGAACCGAACTCCTTTTGCAGCGCCAGGAACGCTTTGGCATTTTGAATCGCGGCCGCGATCTTGAGCCGGTTGCGCACGATGCCGGCGTCGGCCAGCAGGCGCGCGATTTTCTTATCTGCGTAACGCGCGATTTTGCGCGCGTCGAAATGGTCGAAGGCCTTGCGATAATTTTCGCGCTTGTTGAGGATGGTCGACCATGACAGGCCGGCCTGCGCGCCTTCCAGGATCAGCAGTTCGAACAGCATGCGCTCCTCATGCACGGGTGTTCCCCATTCGCGGTCGTGGTAGGCGATATACGCTTCGCTGCCCAGGCACCAGGGACAGCGCTTCTGCGACTCGATTGCGCTCATGGCCATATGATAGCCTCGCGCCGCGGTAGCTGCCATCGTGCGCGCAAACTCCGGCGCGCGGTCGCCGCGCGATGACGCAAGTCGCGGAAACAAAAAGAATTTTGCCTGGGCCGCCGGTGGCTTGATCTGGGTCGAACTGCAATTGCGCGCTTTGTGCTAGCTTACGCTGTCGATCGGGCGCCGCGGTGTTGCGCAGCGGTCGCTTCGCCACAAACAATCAATCGAGGAAGGAGTAACCATGGCAGACGTTCTGGCTCCGCTGGCGGGTAAGATCCTGGCCGTGCTGGTCGCACCGGGTGCGAAAGTCGAGGAAGACGATGAACTCGCGGTCATCGAGGCGCTCAAGATGGAAAATACCGTGTACGCGCCCAGCGCCGGCACGGTCAAGGAAATCAAGGTGAAAATCGGCGACAGCGTCGAGGACGAAGCTGTCCTCATGGTGCTCGAATAAGCAACGGCAGACAATCTACAGAGGTAATACCCAGATGAATTTCGAACTGAACGAAGAGCAGCGACTGATCCAGGACACGGCCAAGCGTTTCGCCGCGGAGGAAATTGCACCGACGCTGGAGGCCGAGGAGGCGAAGCACGAATTCCGCCCCGACCGCGTCGCCAAGATGGGCGCGCTCGGCTTTTTCTCCTGTGCGGTGCCGGAGGAACTCGGCGGCAGCGGCATGGGCTTCATGGAGTCGGTGCTGATGGCCGAGCAGATCGGCAAGGTATCGGCGTCCTGGCGCCTGCCGTTCAACATGCAGAACCTGGGACCGGCGCTGACCGTGAGCAAATTCGGCACCGAGGCGCAGAAGAAAAAATATGTCCCCGGCTGGGTCGCCGGCACGCAGCTCGGCTTTTTCGCGATGACCGAACCCAACACCGGCTCCGACGTGGCCAGCATGAAGACCCACGCCATCGACCGCGGCGACCACTGGGAAGTGCACGGCAACAAGATGTGGATCTCGCAGGCGCACGTCGGCGACGCCGGACTGCTCTATGCCTACACCGACCGCGAGAATGGCAACAAGGGCATCACCGCCTTCATCATCGAGCCGAAGAAAATGAAAGGCTGCAGCGCGCGCCCGATCGAGACCAAGCTCGGCCTCAAATGCGCGCCCACCGGCGAGTTCGTGTTCGACGGCATGAAAGTGCCGAAGGAGAACGTGCTCGGCAAGGCGGGCGAGGGTTTCCGCGTGTGCATGTGGCAGCTGAACCATACGCGCCTGGGTTGCGCCGCGGGCGCGCTCGGCGTCGCCGGCGGGGCGCTCGACCTTGCGATCAATTACGCCAACGAACGCACCCAGTTCGGCAAACCGATTTCGCAGCATCAGATGATCCAGGCGCAGATCGCCGAGATGGTGGTCGAACACCAGTCGGCGCAGATGCTCGTCTACCGCGCGGCCTGGCTGAAGGACCAGCACAAGCCGAACCAGTACGAGACCTCGGTCGCCAAGTACGCGGCCTCGGAGGCGGCGGTGCACGCGGCCAACGAGTGCATGAAAATATTCGGCTCCTACGGCTATTCGACCGAGTATCCGGCCGAGCGCTTCTATCGCGACGCCAAGTCGCTGCAGATCGTCGAAGGCACCTCCAACATCCAGAAAATCCTGATCTCGGGCATGGCGCTGGGCTTCACGCCCAACCGCGAGTAGGAGCGATCAGAGACCGGGGAAAGGGGTCAGGGCGAGCATGCTCTGGCCCCTTTTTGTTTTTTCCAGAATGGCATAAGGAACCAGCAT
>DAIDTN010000007.1 GCA_027457185.1 Burkholderiales bacterium
AGCCTATCAGCAGGCCCGGATCAACCTAGTACAGGCCCAGGCCAATCGTTATGCCGATACGGCGGCCTTGTTTCAGGCGCTTGGCGGCGGGTGGTGGCACCGCGCCGATTTAACCCAGGACAAAGATGAAAAATAAATCGCTTTACCGGATACCGCTTACGCAATGCCGGGGCAAATTCCCGCGCGATCCCGCGCTTGCTTTCATGGCGCTGGCAATTATCGTGTCGTTCGCCGGCTGTTCGCCGCGGACTGACAACCATGCGCCGACTGCAGTCACGACGGCCCGCAATGTGACGCTGACGGCGGCGCAGCGACTGCACATCCACCTTTACACCGTCGCGCCGTCCAAATTCCGCAAGGCGATTGAGACCACCGGGGTGGTTGACTTCGACAACGACCAGGCCACCAGCGTGCTGGCCCCCTTCTCCGGTCCGGTGTCCCGGCTGCTCGTCTCCCGCGGCGAACACGTCAGAAAAGGCGAGCCGTTGGCGATAGTGGACTCCCCCGACTTTGCCACGGCCATCAGCAGCTATCGCAAGGCACTCGCCACCGCCCGGACCGCCCGCCGGCTGGCCGACTTGGACAAGGATCTGGTCCAGCATAACGGCGTCTCCCGGCGCGAAGAGGATCAGGCACAAACCGACGCCGCCAACGCCGAAGCCGACCGCGACGCCGCCCTGCAGGCGCTCGTGTCGCTGAACGTGGATCCGCAGGCGATCAAGGATATTCAGGAAGGCCGGACGATTGCGCGCATCGAGGGCATGATCCGCTCGCCGATCGCGGGAACCGTGGTGGAAAAACTGATCACTCCCGGCCAGCTTCTGCAGGCGGGCACCACGCCGTGTTTTACCGTTGCCGATCTTTCGCGCGTCTGGGTCATGGCGCAACTGTTTGGTTCCGATCTTGCTTCGGTCAGCCTCGGCGACCGGGCCGAAGTGCAGACGGGTATTGCTGCAAAAACCTTCTCCGGAACCGTGGGCAACATCGCGGCCCTGGTGGACCCCAGCACGCGTTCGGTGATGGTGCGCGTGGTCGTCGAAAATCCCGGAGACTTTCTGAAGAAGCAAATGTATGTGCGCGTGCGGATTCGGGCGCGCCAGGAGAGCACCGGCCTGCTGGTTCCGATTTCGGCCATCCTGCGCGACGATCAGAACCTGCCGTTTGTCTATGTCGCCCAGCCCGACGGCAGCTTCGCGCGGCGGCATGTGACCCTGGGTTATCGCTCCGGGAACCAATACGACATCGCCACCGGTCTCCAGGCCGGCGACCGGATTGTGGTCGAAGGCGGCATCTTCGTTCAGTTCATGGAAAATCAATGAGCGACCCTTTGCCCCCGGCCGGATCCGCGCCGCGAGCGGCTTCGATCATGAACCGGATCGTCGCCTCTTCGCTGCGGCAACGCTTTCTCGTCGTCCTCCTGGCGCTGGTGCTGGTCGGGGCCGGGTGGTGGTCGCTGGGGCGCCTGCCGGTGGATGCCTATCCCGATCTTTCGCCGCCGATGGTCGAAATCATCACCCAATGGCCCGGGCACGCCGCCGAGGAAGTGGAGCGGCTGATTACCGTGCCCGTCGAAGTCGGGATGAACGGCATTCCGCAGATGACCACCGACCGCTCCATCTCGCTCTATGGATTGTCCGATGTCATCCTCACGTTCAAGGATGGCACCGACAACTACTTCGCCCGCCAGCGGGTTTTCAACCGGCTGTCCGGCCTCAGCCTGCCAAGCGGCGTCACCCCTTCCTTATCGCCGCTGTCTGCGCCTTCGGGTCTGATCTATCGTTACGTACTGCAAAGTCCTGACAGGTCGCCGATGGAACTGAAAACTTTCGAGGACTGGGTCATCGAACCCAACTACAAATCGATTCCCGGGGTGGCGGATGATTCGGGGTTTGGCGGGGGAACCATGCAATACCAGGTGCTGCTCGATCCAGCCAAGATCGCCGGGGTCGGCTTGTCGGTGCTGCAGGTGGAGAGCGCCCTGGCGGCCAACAACGGCAACGCCGGCGGCGGGTTTTATTCGCAGGGCGGCCAGTTCTACTACGTGCGCGGCATGGGGCGCATGCAAACGCTGGAGGACATCGGCAACGTGGTGCTGGCGGTGCATGACGGCACCCCCGTATTGCTCAAGGACGTCGGCCGCGTGGTCATCGGCACCGCCCCGCGCCTGGGCGAGTTCGGCTACGAGAACCAGGACGACGCCGTGGAGGGCGTGATCATGTTGCGCACGGGCGAAAAGACTCAGAACGTGCTGAAGCGGGTCCAGGCGATGACCAGGCAGCTCAACGCTGAAATCCTGCCCAAGGATGTCAAAATCGTTCCGTTCTACGACCGCAGCGATTTGATCGCGCTGACGACGCAGGTGGTGCAGCGAAACCTCCTGCGCGGCATGTTGCTGGTCATCGTGGTACTCATATTCTTCCTCTACGATTTCCGCGCGGGATTGATTGTCGCCATCACCATTCCGTTGGCGCTGCTGTTCGCGTTTATCTGTCTCGATCTCCAGCATGCATCGGCCAACCTGCTCTCCATCGGCGCGGTGGATTTTGGCATCCTGGTCGATGGTGCGATTTTCATGGTCGAAAACATTTTCCGCCAGATAGCCGCGCGCAAGGGAACGCCGCTCAGCGTCATGGAAATCATCAAAGACGCCGCCGCGGAAGTGGATCGCCCGCTGTTCTACGCCGTCGCGGTGATCGTGGCCGGCTTCCTGCCGATCTATGTCCTGTCGGGGCCTTCGGGGACGCTGTTCAAACCGATGGCGGACACGATGATTTTCGCATTGATCGGCTCCCTGATTGTCACTCTGACCTTGCTGCCGGTGCTGTGTTCGCTGTTCATGCGCAAGGGTGTGCAGGAGCGCCGCAACGCCGCTTTTGAAGCCATCAAATCGGGTTACACCAAGGGCCTCGATTTCAGTCTCGCCCATCCCTGGTCAACGACGTTCGCCTCGGCCATGCTGCTGGCCGCTTCGCTGCTGCTCGTGCCCCGCATCGGCGCCGAGTTCATGCCGCATATGGATGAAGGCGCGCTGTGGGTGCGCGCGACCATGCCCTACACCATTTCGTTCGACGAATCGGCCAAAATCGCTCCGAAGATCCGGAAAGTTCTGCGCTCCTTTCCCGAAGTCACCACGGTCGCCTCCGAACTGGGACGGCCCGATGACGGCACCGATGCGACCGGATTTTTCAACGTCGAGTTTTACGTCGGCCTTAAACCTTACTCGGAATGGACCGGCGCTTATCGCACCAAAACCGCCCTGATCGAGGCCATCAACCGGAAACTCGTGGCCTTTCCCGGAATCGATTTCAATTACACCCAGCCGGCCGAGGATGCGGTGGACGAGGCGGAAACGGGTTTGAAAAGCGCCCTGGCGGTCAAAGTTTTCGGTGCCGATCTGCAGACGCTCCAACAAAAGGGCAAGGCCATCAAACAGGTCCTGGAGCGCGTGCACGGCATCCGCGACGTGACCCTGGTGCAGGAGCTCGGGCAGCCCAGCCTGGACATCAAAATCAACCGGGCCAGGATTGCCCGTTATGGTGTGAACGTCGCCGACATCAACGGCCTGATCACGACCGCCATCGGCGGCGACGTGGCTACCCAGGTGGTGCAGCAAGAGAAGCAGTTTGATCTGGTCGTCCGCCTCGAACATCGATATCGCGACAACCCCGAGGAGATCGGAAACATCCTGGTGCCCACGCCCGGCGGCCAACAGATCCCGCTCAAGGAATTCGCGGACATCCGGGTGGCGAACGGCGCTTCGTTCATTTACCGGCAGAACAATTCGCGCTACATCGGCGTCCAGTTTTCGGTGGCCGGACGCGATCTGGCGGACGCGGTGGAAGATGCCATGCAGCAAGTCAACCAAAAGATTACCCTGCCGCAGGGCTACCATCTGGATTGGGGCGGAGAATACACGGAATATACCGCTTCGAGCCGGCAACTGAATGTCATTCTGCCGCTGACCCTGTGCCTGATTTTCCTCCTGCTTTTCTCGCTCTACAACAATTTGAAATTTCCGTTGATCACCGTGCTCGGCGTGGTGCTGTCGGCGCCGGTGGGCGGCCTGGCGGCTCTTTGGTTCACCGGCACGCCGTTTTCGGTCTCTTCCGGCGTCGGCTTCCTCGCCTTGTTTGGCGTCTCGGTGCTGACAGCCGTCGTCTATATCTCCTATGTAAACGAGCTTCGCCGCAACGGCACCCCCTTGAGCGAGGCCATTCGTGAAGGCGCGATCCTGCGACTGCGACCGATCATGATGACCGCGCTGGTGGCCGCATTGGGCTTGCTGCCGGCAGCGCTGGCCACCGGAGTCGGCACGGATACCCAACGGCCATTTGCCCTGGTCATTGTCAGCGGCCTGTTTACGCGGCTTTTGATCAGCATCTTTCTGATGCCGGCGCTCTATGCTCTCGTGGCGCGTCCGGACGATAGGCTGGAAGTGTGATCGCCCGTTTGCTCACATCCGCAGCGGTCTCCAGTATCCGGTGAGTTCCAGATAGCCTGATCCCTGCAGCTTGCCTCCCGCGCGCGCGCGAACCGCACCTTCCCAGTAGATGGTGCCGGTGCTCGCGCGTGCATCGAGTTCCTGGTCGTCCAGCAACGGCTCGAGGTCGAGATCGAGGCCCCCTGCCCTCAGCCGCATGGCGACCGGGTACTCGGTCCCGGTGCGAGGCGAGCGCCAGCGGCGCACGGGCTCGAAGCTCACCTCCTTCGGCTTGAGCACGCGCACCCTGCCGTCCGCGGCGCGCAGGCTCCCGCCGGCCCAGAACGTGCCGCCTTTCTTATCGCGAATGCGAAATGCCATCAACGCACCGCCGTCGGCGAGATTCAGTCCCACCCAATCCCAGCCCGCGGCCTCCTTGGCCAGGTATTCGCTTGACCACTCGTGGTCCAGCCAGGCGCTGCCGCTTACTGCGAACGATTCGCCCTTGACGGTGATCGTGCCGGACACGGCGAGTTGCGGCTGGCTGTAGTAGTAGCTCGCCTGCGCAGGCAAGGGCCCCTTGCGACTCAAACCGTGCTCGCCTTGCAACAGCACTGGCTGTGTGGTCTTGAATTCGAGCGCGTAGCTAAAGTCACGCGCCGCAATCCTGGCGCGATAGCCGGAATCGGTCTGCTGCAGCGACCAGTCGTCGATCCATACGTCTGTGCCTCCTTCCTTCGCTTCGGCCAGACCGAAGCCCGCGCGCGCGGCGCGCTGGTCATGCAGCAGTTTGCCATTTGCCGGATCGGCCAGCGCCGCGTGCGCGAACAAGAGCTGACGCGGCGCGAAATGGCTGGGATTATTTTCAGCGACGAGCGGTCGGTTGCGAAAGAAAGTGATCTGTATGCCCAAGTCGCGGCCCTTGGCATCCTTCACCCAACCCGTGAGGTACCACCACTCGGTGCGGAATTGCGGATGGCTGCCGTAATCTCGAGGGAACTGCAATTCATGGCCGGATTTCACTTGCGCGTATTCCTGCGCAACGGCACTGGCGCACAGCCAGACCAAGCCGATCATCGCCATCAACGCCAGGAGCTTGCTCTTCGTGGCCTGCGCCTCACCAATCCTCCCTCACCGCGCGCACCACGTCCACACCGAGCGCGCGCCGGCCGCTCGCCAATGCGGTCAGCGTCGCCAGCAGAACCAGCGCGGCCGCGAGCAGCGCGAGCAGTCCCCACGGCGGGTGCAACTCCATGCTCCAGTGGAACGACTGGCGGTTGACCACGTTGATCAGCACTAGGCCGATGACCCAGCCCAGCGCGAGGCCGAGCGCCAGGCCGAGCGCGCTCACCAGCGCGCCTTCTGCCGCGAGCATGGAGCCGATCTGGCGCCGCGTCATGCCGATGTGGCGCAGCATGCCGAATTCGCGGCTGCGCGCGAGCACCAGCGCGCCGAAGTTCGAGGACAATCCGAACAATCCGATCAGCACCGCCACCGCCTCGAGCGCATAGGTCACGGCAAAGGTGCGGTCGAACACATGGAGCGAGCGCGCACGAATCTCGCCGGATGAGCCGGACTCCAGATTGGCGGCGCCGGGAATGCGGGCGCGTATCTCCTGCAATATCGCCGCAGGACTCGCGCCCGGCGCGAGATACAGCGCCGCATCGGTGGAATTGCGATCGCCGCTATAGGCGATATAGCGGTCGCGCTGGATGATTACCGAGCCCTGCTGGCGCGCGTAGTCGCGCCAGATGCCAGCTACCGTAAAGCGGCGCAATTGGCCCGCAAGCGGAAGTTGCACCACCTCGCCCACCTTATAGCCATAGAGATCGACCATGGCCTCGCTCGCCCAGAGCGGCGGCGGCGCGCCCGGCCGCGGCAGGCGCTCGTCACCCACCAGCGGCAGCCGGCCGCCCGGATCGTCGCGCGGGAGCGAGCGCGCAAGCAAGGCCACGCGCGGCTTTCCGGGGTCGAGCAGCAGTTGTTCTATGCGCAGGAACTCGGCTCTGCGCACCCCCGGCAGCGCGGCGATGCGCGCTTCGTCATGCGGCGACAGATAAGCCGTATCGCCGCCGATTCCGGTGCGCAGATAAAGATCGGCCGGCAGCACCCGGTCGAGCCAGCCGTCCAGCGAAATGCGGAACGATGCGACCATAATCGCCATCGCCACCATCAGCGAGAAGCTCGCCACGATCGCCGCCAGGCTCACCGCCGCCTGGCCGGGCGCGCCCTGCAATTGCGCCAGCGCCAGGCGCGCGCCTGCGTCCTGCGGGCGCGGCAACAAACCGAACACCGTCGTCGCCAGGCGCGGCATCAGCGCGAGCGTGCCCACCAGCATCAACGCGATCGCAATATAGCCGAACAAGGGTATGCCGCCGATCGGTCCCGCCGCGGTGCACAGCGCGCCCAGCGCCAGCAGAGTTACGCCCGGCCAAGCCGGGCGCAGGCGCGCGAAAGCGGTCTGCTCGTCGCCGGCCTTCAGTGCCTGTGCCGGCGCCGCGCGCGCCGCTTCCAGCGCCGCCGCGAGACTGCCCGCCACTGCGACCAGCACGCCGAGCGCGAAAAACAGCGCGCTCGTCCAGGGATCGGCATGCAGAGCGGGATGCAGTCCGCGAAACTCCCCTGCACCGAGGTCGGCGCCGAAACGCTGGAGCACGGCGGCGGCCATCAGGTAGCCGGCGGCGAGTCCGATCGCGGCCCCGGCCGCGCCGATCAGCGCGCCCTCGGCGAGCAGCATGCGCACCATGCCGGCGCGGGTCACGCCGAGCACGCGCAACAGCGCGAGCTGCGCGCGCCTGCGCACCACCGACAACGCCTGCGCCGAGAACACCAGGAAGCCGCCGGTAAACAGCGCCACCAGCGCGAGCACATTCAGATTCACGCGGTAAGCGCGCGACATGCTGGCATTGCGCTGAAGGTTGCTTTGCGGGCGCTCGACGATCAGGCCCGGCGGCAGCCCGGCCTGCAGGCGCGCCTGCAAGGCGGCCACATCCGCGCCGGAACGCGCGCGGATGTCGATACGGCTGATGCGCCCCATGCGGTTCAGCGCCAGTTGCGCAGCGGCGATGTCCATCACGCCGAGGCGCTCGCGCCCGCTCGCGCGCAGCAGTCCGGCCACACGCAGGCTCACCTCGGAGAGTCCCACCTGCAGCGCCAGCCGGCCGCCCACTTTGAGATCCAGGCTATCGGCCGCGGCCGGACTGAGGAATAGCGCATCCTGCCGCAACAGGTCGAGCCTGTCGGCCGATGTATTTCCGATCAGCTCCGGCTGCACCTGCACCGCCCGGAACGCGTCCACGCCGAGCACGCGCAGCGGCTCGCGCCTCCCGGGCAGCTTCGCCTCCACCTCCAGTACCGGACTCGCCACCGCAACCTGCGCCAGGCGCGCGACGCGCGGATAGAGCATCTCGTCGAAACCCGCGCGCGGGCCGCGGATTTCGAGGTCGGCCTCGCCTGCGAGCGAGCGCACCGCCTGCGAGAATTCGTTCAGCGCCACGGCATTGATCAGCTGCATCGCGTAGCCCAGGGCCACGCCCAAGGCGATGGCGAGCACGGAGACCGCGAGCCTGCCCTTGTGCTGCCCCAGGGGCGCGAGGAACAGCACCGCGGGCGACAGCACAAGCGGCGAAAGCGTCGGCGCGGCCGGCGCGCGCATCAGCGTGCCTCCCGCAGCCCCTGCGCGGTCAGCACCACGATCCGGTCCGCCGTCGCCGCCGCCGCCTGCGAATGCGTGACCAGAATGCCGGCCGCGTTCCTGCTCTTGACCTGCTCGCGCAACAGCGCCAGCACCTGCGCCGCGCTGTCCGGATCGAGGTTGCCGGTGGGTTCGTCCGCCAGCAGCAACTTCGGCCGGTGCACCAGCGCGCGCGCAATGGCGACACGCTGCAATTCGCCGCCCGACAATTCGCGCGGCATGCTCGGCTCGCGCCCGTCCAGGCCGACGGCTGCGAGCATCACCCGCGTGCGCTCGGCCGCTTCGTGCTCGGCGACGCGGTTGAGGATCAGCGGCAGCGCGACGTTCTGCGCCAAGGTCAGATACGGCAGGATGTGAAACGCCTGGAACACGAAGCCCATGTTCTCGCGCCGCAGGATGGTCAGGGCATCGTCGTCCAGACCGGCCAGATCGACGCCGTCGAGCTGGATGCTGCCCGCATCGGGCGTATCCAACCCGGCGATAAGATTGAGCAGCGTCGATTTGCCTATGCCCGATTCGCCCATCACGGCGATATACTCGCCCGCGGCGAGCGTGAGATCGACGCCGCGCAGCACGCTGCGGCTGCGCGCACCCGAGTAGGTCTTGCAAAGATTGTCGAGTACCAGCATTAATCTGGATGGCTGATCGGGATC
>DAIDTN010000008.1 GCA_027457185.1 Burkholderiales bacterium
CACCACCACCAAGCGCCGCAGCGCCTGCCAGGAGGCATCCAGCGCCACCCGCCAATCGCGGGTTGTCGGCGTCGCTGCATTCGATGGCGCCGTGGTACTGCTGGTTTTCGGCGGGGCGTTGGCCAGCGGCAACTGATCGACGCGCTGCGCGTAACTGATCAGCTCCAGCACCATGCCTTCACGATCCAGCGACGGGACGGCGTGCAGCGCGTTGAGTTCGCCGGCCAGCTGCCGACGCACCGCCAACAGCCCCGGAGCGGCGATTTCGCGCAGCCGATCGTTGGCCGCGGTCAGCGCAACGATCGCACTGGGGACATCGCGCTCCAGCTGAAGGCGCTGGTTGGCGATCTGCATGAGGTATTCCGCTTCGCGCAGGGTCCACTCGCGCGAACTTTTGGTATGGGTGTTGTTCTGGCGCGCGATCAGCATATCGAGCGCGTCCTGATGGGCCTTTTGCTGCGCGTGCAGCGCGGCCAGATCGCTGTTCAGCTTGACATCGCTTGCGCGCTGCTGTGTTTGCAGTTGCTCGACTTCGCGCTGCACAAGTTGCAGCGCCTGTGCCGCGTTGTTGTCCTGCTGCCAAAGATAAAGTGCGCCACCGCCCGCCGCCAGCGCCGCGAGCAGGGCCAGCGCCGCAAGCAGCAACGCCGGCCTTGCCGTGCGCGCGGGCACGGCAGCGATCGCTGGCGATACGGTATCGATCTGCGTTTCTTGATTCATTCCGGCTCACCTGCAATTGTCGCACGTCGCCACGTGATCAGCGCCGCCATCAGGGCCGCGTCGCTGGCGGCCTCGGCCAGTAGCGGACTGGTAAATCCCAGTGCCAAGGCTTGTTGTACCATACGGCCGCTGACCACGACCAGTGGCGTTCTCAGCAGTGGTTCGCGACCCGACTCGCCCAGCATCGCGACCAGATTACACAAGGCCTCGCCGCTGGTCACCGTCATGACATCAATCGCGCCCCGCGCCCAGGCCGCTAGTATATCGCGTGTGTCACTGTCCGGGCGGGCGCGCTGATAAACCTCGGCGTAATCCACCTGGGCGCCGCGCGCGCGCAATGTCTCGCCGAGCAGTTCGCGGCCGCCCGCGCCGCGGATGATCAGGATGCGTTGCCCGGTCAATTCCCGGAGTTGCGGCATGGCGAGCAGCGCCTCGCTGTCATGGGGTGGCGGCGCCAGCAGGTGTGCCGGCAGGCCGTGCCGGGCCAACGCCCGCGCCGTGCCCGCGCCCAGCGCCGCGCAGCGCAACCCGGCCGGCCAACTCGCGGCCGGTCGTAGCGCCACCGCCTGATCCACGGCATTGGCGCTGACAAACAGAACCAGATCGAAATGCGCGAGTGTAGCGAGTGCGGCACGCGCCACGCCAGTGTCGGGGACCGCGCCTATCGCCAGGGTCGGAAAGCGCACGGCGCGGCCGCCGGCCGCCTCGATCAGCGCTCACAACGCATCGGCCTGATGCGCGGGCCGCGTCACCAGCACGTCGATACCGGCCAAGGGCAATTGGGGATTCATGGCGCGGAAAACACCAACGGCTCAACGCAAAGAAGCAAAGACGGTCATGATATACGTCATGGAGATTGCGCCCATCGGCGTCTCTATATATGAACGCGCGCTCGACATCGGTTACTTGTTTGCGTCCTTTGCGTGGCAGGAAGTCACTCGGTCAATTCCTGCAGAATAGCGCCCGCACCGCGCGCCAGAAGGTCCTCGGCCAGCACTGTGCCGAGCTCCTCGGCGTCTTCGGGCCTGCCGCTGATCACGCCGCGCACGAAACGCTGGCCGTCGAGACTGCCGACCAGCCCGCGCAGCACGATCACGCCATGACCCAATTCGGCGAAACCGGCGATCGGTACCTGGCAGCCGCCGTGCAGGCGCGTGTTGAGGGCACGCTCGGCGCGCACGCAGATGTGGGTAGGCGCGTGATCGAGCGCGGCGATCAATTCCAAAACGCGACTGTCGCCGTCGCGGCATTCGATGCCGATAGCGCCCTGACCGATGGCCGGCAGACTTTCGTCCGGTTCCAGCAGGCGCGTGATGCGCGCGCCCATGCCCAGGCGGATCAGGCCGGCAGCGGCCAGCATGATCGCGGCAAAATCTCCGCCATCGAGTTTGGCGAGCCGGGAATTGACGTTGCCGCGCAAGCTAACGATGTCCATATCGGGACGGCGCGCGCGCAACTGACACTGGCGACGCAGACTGGCCGTGCCCAGGCGCGCGCCCGGCGGCAGCTCGTCGATACTCGCATACTGATGGGAGACGAAGGCGTCGCGTGGGTCTTCGCGTTGTAGAATCACCGGCAGATGCAACCCCGGCGGCAACTCCACCGGCACGTCCTTCATGGAGTGCACGGCGATATCGGCCGCGCCGCTCAGCAGGCCCTGTTACAATTCCTTGACGAACAGCCCCTTGCCGCCGACCTGCGCCAATGGGCTGTCGAGCAGCTTGTCGCCGCTGGTGCTCATGCGCACCAGCTCGACCCGCAGCCGCGGATGCAGTTGCCGCAAACGACTGGTGACATGTTCGGCTTGCCAGATGGCAAGCGGACTCTTACGGGTGGCGATACGCAGGGTATTGTCGTTCATGAGCGGGCATTAGCGGCGGCGGATGCTAATGCTATGTCACGCGGCGGCGCGGCGCAAACCGGATATCGGGCGATGCACAGTCATCCCGAAAAAAACAGTTTGAACCGCCCAAGGACGCCAAATGAGCCCGATATAAGTATCTAGTGCCCAGGCACGCAATCGATGGAGAGATGACCGAAGCGAATGGTTTCCTTCCTTGGCGGCCTTGGCAGTTAAAAGGAAAATCATCCGCCCACCAGCCGCTGGCGCAACTCCGCCGCATGTCGGCGGCTGACTTCGAGGCGCTCCGCCACACCGCGCAGGCGCACATGGCCCTGACCGTCGCTGTCACGCTCCAGCCCGATGATGTGCGCCGTGGCCACCAGAGCATTGCGATGGACGCGGGTGAATGCCGCCGCGAATTCCTCCTCCAGCGTTTTGAGCGATTCTTCGATCAGCACGCTGCCGCCGCTATGCCGCACGGTGACGTATTTCTGGTCGGCGAGGAAATACACGATCTCGCCCACCGGCACCAGTTGCAGCGCGCCGCGCACGCGGGCGCAGATATGACTGCGTGCCCGTGCCGCCGCGACGCCGGTCAGCGCAGCGCTTTGCGCGCGATCCAGTTTGCGCACGTGCGTGATCGCCTGCAGCAGGCGCTCCTTGCGGATCGGCTTGAGCAGGTAATCAAAGGCATGGGCGGCGAAGGCCTCCAGGGCGTGATCGCCGTAGGCGGTGGTGAAAATCACAGCCGGGGGATTGTCCAGCGCGGTGAGGTGGCGCGCCGCCTCCAGCCCATCCATACCGGGCATGCGGATGTCCAGCAGCAACACGTCCGGTTGAGCTTTGTCAGCGCGCAGCAGCACCTCGCGGCCATTGGCGGCTTCGCCGACGATCTGGTGGCCACCGATTTCCTCGACCAGGCGCCGCAGGCGGGTGCGTGCCGGCGCTTCGTCGTCGGCGATCAGGACCTTCACCGTTCCGGCTCCGCGGCGGGGAACCGCAGGCGCACCTGATATCGACCCTCCTCCCGTATGACCTCCAAACTGGCATGCCCGGCATAGGCGTACGCGAGGCGTTCGCGGATATTGTCCAGCGCCATGCGATTGCCATTGCGGCGCGTTGCCGCCGCCTCGGACGGCAGCGGATTGCTGACACTCAAGGTGATCATGGCGTCCGCGCAATTGCCCTGAATGCGCACGCAACCACCCTCCGGCAGCGGCTCGATGCCGTGATAGATAGCGTTCTCCACCAGCGGCTGCAACAGCAAGGCCGGCACTTGCGAGTGCAGCGGCAGATCCTGCAGATCCCACTCCACGCGCAGCCGCGTGTCCAGCCGCAATTGTTCGATGCGCAGATAGCGTTGCACCAGCTCGATTTCCTGCGCCAGGCCAACCGGGCGCTGCCCATCGACCAGCGTGGCACGGAACAGATCGGCCAGATCTTCCACGGCCGCCTCGGCCTGATCCGGCTTGTCGCGGATCAGGGCCGCGATGGTATTCATGCTGTTGAAGAGAAAATGCGGCCGGATCCGCGCCTGCAGGGCCTGCAGCCGCGCAGCCGCTTCGCGCTCGACATTGCTCTGCCATTGATGCTGGACATAGAAATAGCGCAGCAGCACCGCGCCGACGATGGCGCACAGCGCCAGATTGCGCAACAGAAACAGCAGGTGATCAGGGGCGCCGTCGACGCTGACAGCGGTGTAATGCAGCAGGCGGTAGCCCGCCTCGCTGACCACGATAGCCACCATCAGCAGCAGCAGATAACTGCCGGTCGCGGCGGCTATCGTACCCAGTCGACGCAGCCTGGGACGCGCCAGGCACAGCACCGCGGCGCTGGACAACGCCACCCATTGCACGAACAACGACACCAGACTGAGTTCACTCCAGAAGTCGCCGTGCACATGGGGCGCCAGCACCAGCACGAAGGCGAACAACTCGGCGATCATCACCACCATGAATACCACGCCCACGGCGCAGAAATCCGGCAGGAAGAAATCGTCGCGACTGGGCTTGGAGCTGCGCTTCATTGGCATAAGTTTCGAGTTTCACGGCGGCGGACGCAAGCTTTGTCGTCGATCCCCGGCGCAAACCGCCATTTCAGCGTGGCCCGCTCGCGGGCTCAGGAGGTATACTCCCGCACCATGCGCAACGACACACCCGACAAGCCCTGGGGCGGCCGCTTTACCGAAGCGACCGACGCCTTTGTCGAGGCCTTCACCGCCTCGGTACACTTCGACAAACGGCTCTACAAGCACGACATCGCCGGTTCCATCGCGCATGCCCGCATGCTGGCCAAGGTCGGCGTACTGAGCGAGGCCGACCGCGACGCCATCGGCGCGGGCCTGCAGGATATCCAACGCGACATCGAACGCGACGATTTTGCCTGGTCGACGGCGCTCGAAGACGTGCACATGAACATCGAGGCGCGCCTCATCGAACGCATCGGCGAAGCCGGCAAGCGCCTGCACACGGCGCGCTCGCGCAACGATCAGGTGGCGACCGATATTCGCCTGTATATGCGCGACGCCATCGACGCCATCCGCGCCGAGTTAAAACGCCTGCAAGCGGGCCTGATCGAGCTCGCCGAACGCGAGGCCGACACCCTCATGCCGGGCTTCACGCATTTGCAGACCGCTCAGCCGGTGACCTTCGGTCATCACATGCTGGCCTGGTTCGAAATGCTGGAACGCGACCGCGCGCGGCTCGCCGACTGCCGCAAGCGGGTCAATGTTCTGCCGCTGGGTGCCGCCGCGCTGGCCGGCACCAGCTACCCCATCGACCGCCATTACACGGCCGAACTGCTGGGCTTCGACGCGCCGGCGGAGAACTCGCTGGATGCCGTCAGCGACCGCGACTTCGCGGTGGAATTTGCCGCGGCCGCTGCCTTGATCATGATGCATCTGTCGCGCTTTGCCGAAGAACTGGTGCTGTGGTCCTCGGCGCAGTTCGGCTTCATCGATCTGCCGGATCGCTTCTGTACCGGCTCATCGAACATGCCGCAGAAAAAAAATCCCGACGTGCCAGAACTGGTACGCGGCAAGAGCGGCCGCGTCATCGGCCATCTGGTGTCGTTGCTGACGCTGATGAAGGGCCAGCCGCTGGCCTACAACAAGGACAACCAGGAAGACAAGGAACCGCTGTTCGACAGCATCGATACCGTACAGGGTTCGCTGCGCGCCTTCGCCGACATGCTGCCGGCCTTGCAGGTCAGGCGCTCGGTACTGCGCGAGGCCGCCGGGCGCGGCTTCTCCACCGCCACGGATCTGGCCGATTACCTGGTGCGCAAGGGTCTGGCGTTCCGCGATGCCC
>DAIDTN010000009.1 GCA_027457185.1 Burkholderiales bacterium
GCCGGCCGCCCGAGGGGGCCACTACGCCCAGCAGAGTGATCGCGATTCCGGTGGGTGCGGCTGTCGCCTGGCCGCGCGGCACGCTGCCGAACAGGCCGCTGGCGGAAGCCACGCTGCCGCTTTGCACCGTGCTCGCCTCCATGCGCGGTTCGGCACGCGGGGCAAACCACGCCAAAGTCCAGTACGCGAGCACCGCGCCCAGCAGCGCCACTGCGCCCAGCGTCAGCGACGATACGAGGACCGTTTGCGCAACGTTGACTCGACCAAACGGGAGGGCCTGCATTGTTCGTCAATTGCCATTCGCGCGCTGGAATAGTTTGGGCCGGGCGCGGTAATCGGCCGGATACATCGCTTGAAGCATTATATAATGGAAACGGTTGCATTCGACGCAGATAGATGCACCTGCCGGGCCATTATATAATGGAAGCCGCTGCATTCACGACGCGGGCGCATCAAATGACAAGGATGAATTGGCGATGCTGATCGGGGTTCGCGGGCAACGTGGCTTTACCTTGCTCGAAATAATGGTAGTCGTCGTCATTCTCGGCATTCTCGCGGCCCTGGTGGTGCCGAAAATCATCAGCCGACCGGACGAGGCGCGGGTGATTGCCGCGAAACAGGACATCGCCAGCCTGATGCAGGCGCTCAAGCTCTACCGACTCGACAATCAACGCTACCCGACGACCGAGCAGGGATTGCAGGCGCTGCAGGTCAAGCCGACCACGTCGCCGATTCCGCCCAACTGGAAACCGGGCGGGTACGTCGAGCGGCTGCCCAAAGACCCCTGGGGCAACCCTTACCAGTACCTCAATCCCGGCGTGCACGGAGAAATCGACGTATTCAGCTACGGCGCCGACGGTGCACCCGGCGGCGAGGGGAACGACGCTGACATCGGCTCCTGGGATCTGTAGCCGGACAATAATGAAAACGAAGTTTCAGTGGAGGCTAATGCGCGAAGCGCGTTATGCCGAAACTAAAAGCGTGATTATCTCGGAGCCGGGCCGGGGCTTCACGCTCATCGAGATGCTCGTGGTGCTGATGATCATGGGCCTGTTTATCGGGCTGGTCAGCACTATCACTCAGCCCGACGATCGCGCCAAGCTGAAGCTCGAAGCCGAGCGCCTGTCGCAGTTGCTGGATTTTGCCGCCACTGAAGCGCAACTCACCGGGAAATCCGTCGCCTGGACTGCGGACGAATCAGGCTACCGCTTCTGGCGCGCCGACGACAACGGCGTCTGGTCCGAAATCCGCGACAGCGAATTGCTGCGTGCGCGAACCCTGCCGCAAGGCATGGAGATTTCCGACTTTCACGTCGAAAACATGCGGCCGCAGGGCGGCATGCGTCTGGAGTTTGCCCCCCAGGGCTCGTCGCTGGCTTTCACTATCGGCCTGACGCTGGGCAAGGAGCGTTACGCCGTCGCGGGATCTCCGATCGGGATCGTGAGCGTGGTGCCGGGGGAAAGAACAAGCGATGGCGCAGTGGCACTACGTTAGGAGAATATGAGGGGACCTGTCCCCCCATTTTGAGATGAACGCCCGGCGCAAAGGGTTCACGCTGATCGAAGTGTTGGTTGCGCTCGCCATTATCTCGATCGCGCTGATGTCGGCGCTGCGCGCGGCTGGACAAGGAACGAACAACGTTGGCGAACTGCGCTCGCGCCTGCTTGCCGGTTGGGTAGCGGAAAACCTGCTGGCCGAACAACGCGCACGCGCCGACTGGCTGCCTCTGGGAATACAGCGCGGCACCGCGCGCGAAGGCGGACTCGACTTCGCCTGGCGCGAGGACGTCATCGCCACGCCGAACGCCGCCTTCCGCCGCGCCGACGTGCAAGTTTTCGCGACTGCCGAAGAATTGCATACGCTGGCGCACCTCACCGGGTTCATCGTCAATGCGCCGCCGGGACCAGGCGGATGAAATCCAGTCGCGGCTTCACCCTGATCGAGCTCATGACCGCGCTGCTGGTGCTGTCGCTGCTCGCGCTGATGTCCTACCGCGGGCTGGGGGCGGTGCTCGACGCGCGCGAGCACGTCAAGCAGGAAACGGACAAATGGCGCCACGTGGCGGCGTTCTTCGCACGCTTCGAGCGCGACGTCGAGCTCGCGGCGCCGCGTACGGTGCGCACCGCCGACGGCCAGGCGCCCGCGTGGCTGGGCACGCCGCCCACGGCGACCGCTTCGGCAAGCCTCGTATTCAGCCGCTTCGCCTCGGCCGACGCGGTCGACACGCCGCGCCGCATCGGCTACCGGCTGAATGACAAGAACGAGATCGAGTTGTGGCTGTGGCCGGGACTGGATGTCGCCCCCGACACGCAGCCCGCGCGCTACCCCGTGCTCGCCGGAGTAAAGACATTCGAACTGCAGTATCTCAACCGCGCGCTCGTCTGGGTCGACGCCTGGCCCACGGCCCCCGGCGACCCGCCTCTTCCGCGCGCGGTGCGCGTGCGCATCGTGCTCGCCACCAACGAGGAAATCGTGCGCATATACGCGCTGCAGTCATGAGCAGGAGCCTATTACGATATGAGGGGAGACCTTCCCTCATACTCCCCTATATCGGTGGCCATTTCGGTAAATCCGAAATGGCCCCTAAGAGACAACGCGGCGTCGCCATCGTACTCGCCATGGGCGTGGTCGCACTCGCCGCCATTGCTGCCGCCGCGATCATGGTGTCGCAAAGCACCTGGGCACGCCAGGTCGAACTCACCACCGATCACATTCAGGCGCGCTCGGTGCTCCTGGCCGGCGCGGATTGGGCGCGCGCTATACTCGCCGATGACCGCCGCGTGAGCAATGTCGATTATCTGGGCGAACCCTGGGCGCTGAAATTGCCGCCGTTGCCGGTCGAAAACGGCGAACTCCTGGGCCGGATCGAGGATCAGCAGGGCAAATTCAATCTCAATAACGTGGTAACGCAGGGGAAGGTCAACGTGGTGCAACTCGCGCATTTCCGCAAACTGCTGGCGACTCTGGGCTTGCCCGACGAACTTGCCGACGCGCTCGCCGACTGGATCGACGCCGACAGCCTGCCGCAGCCGCGGGACGGGGCCGAGGACGCCTATTATCTGAGCCTGGATCCGCCCTACCTCGCCGCCAACCAGCCGCTGATCGACGTGGGCGAACTCGCGCTGGTGCGTGGCTTCGACGACAACGTGCGTGCACGCCTGCGCCCTTACGTATCGGCGCTGCCCACGGCCACGCCCGTCAATGTGAATACCGCTCCGGCCGAAGTGATTGCGGCAGTGATCGACGGTCTCGACCTCGGCGGCGCCCAGCTGCTGGTGGCGCAGCGGGATCGGGCCTATTTCCGCAGCACCGGCGATTTCCTCCGCCGGCTGCCGCGGGGAGCGCAGGCGAGCGCCGGCGACATCAGCGTGAGCAGCAATTACTTCATGGCGACGCTGCGCGTGACCATCGGCGGCGCGCAGGCGCGCGGCAAGGCGCTGCGTGCGCGCGGGGCGACCGGCTGGCCGACGGTCGTCTGGCGCAAATCTCAATGAAACGCCTGGACCGCAAAGAAGACGCCGGCCGGGTCGGGACTCCAATACAATGAATGCCATAATCGGGACTATGCGATGAGCCTGCTTCGAATCTACTGTTCTTTGCGCGAGGTGCCGCAACGGTGCCAATGGGCGCTGGTCGGCAATGGCCGCGAAGCGGTCGCCGGCGAAGGGCCGCTGGCGCAGTTGCCGCAGCGCGCCGAGCGGGTGCAGCTGGTGCTTCCCGCCAGCGACGTCCTGATCACGCGTGCGCGCCTGCCGCAATCGGCCAGGCGCCGCAGCGGCGCGGTGCTCGCCTATGCCGTGGAAGATGAAATCGTGGGCGAGCCCGATGCCAACCAGGTGAGCTGGCTCGGCACCACCGCAGACACCGATGTGCTCGCGGTCGCGGATCAGCACGGGCTCAACGCCTGGCACGATGCGCTGGCCGCCGCCGGCATCAGCGGCTACGAGGTGCACTGCGAAATCCTGATGCTGCCGTGGATCGCGGGCGAGTGGAGCCTCGCCTGGAACGGCCGCGAAGGATTCGTGCGCACTTCCGAACTCGAAGGCACGGCGACCGATTGCGGCGATCCGGCTTCCCCGCCGCTGTCCTTGCGCCTGATGCTCGACGACGCGAAAACGCGCGGTGCGGCACCGGCATCGATCGCGGTGTATGCGACTGCGCCCGATGCGCAACCGGAAATAGCGGCATGGCAACGCGCACTCGGCGTGGCGCTGCGCCTTGCCGGATCCTGGGACTGGCGCACGGCGCCGCCCGAGGCCGGCATCAGCCTGGCGCAGGAGCGCGCGCGCTGGCGCCTGCCCCCCGGCACGCTGGCACGCCTGCGTCCGGCAGCCTGGATCGTAGGCGCGGCCCTCAGCGTGCATGCGCTGGCGCTGGTCGCAGACTGGACGCGGCTCGCGAGCGAGCAGCGCAGCCTGCGCGCGCACATGGTGTCGCGTTTTCGCGCGGCGTTTCCGGACGCAGTCGCGGTGGCGGACCCGGCGCTGCAGATGCGGCGCAAACTGGCCGAGGCGCGCCATGCCGCCGGTCAGCCCGATAGCGGCGACTTTCTGCCGATGATAGTGAGTGTCGCAGCCGCACTGAAGCAAGTGCCGCCGGGCGGACTGCGCGTCGCCTCCTACGAGAGCGGGCGCATGACGCTCGAACTCGCCGGGGTCGAAGACGCGGGCGTACGCCGTATCGTGGCGCGCCTGCTCCAGGCGGGACTGCAGGTCGACAAGGGGGCGACAGCCGCGCACGCCGCGGCCCGCTCCGGTGGCGGAACCGTGGTCATCACGGTGCGTTCATCATGAAGGCGCGGCTGCGCAAGCTGTGGGAATCGCGTTCGCCGCGGGATCGGGTAATGATCGTCGTGTTGAGCGCGGTCGTCGGCGCCCTGCTGTACCTTGCCCTGGTGCGAGCGGCGTACCAGGCGCGCACCCAGCTCGGCAGATCCGTGTCCGAGCTGCGCGCGCAGTCGCTGCGTCTGGATGCGGACGCCAACGAGCTCGTGCGTGCGCGCTCTGCGCCTGCAGCCCCCGCGCCGCAATCCGATCTGCGCACGCAGGTGCGGGCCCAGGCCGGCGCTGCCGGACTTGCGGGCGCGCTGCTGCGCATCGATGCGCGCGACGCGGATCAGGCGCAGGTGGTATTCGGCTCCGTCGCGTTCGCCGACTGGCTCGCCTGGGTCGCAACCCTGCAGGCGCAGCGTATCCGGCTTGACACGGCCCGCATCGAGGCGCTGAGCACGCCGGGACTGGTGAGCGTAACGGCCACCTTCGCCCGCGCCAAACCGCAGTGAGCCGTTGGCAGCTGTTTGGCTTCGGGCTCGCCGTCTACGCGCTCGGGCTGGTGCTTGCGGCACCGGCGACCTTGATCGATGCGCGCCTGGCGCAAGCGAGCTCGGGCCGGCTGCGTCTCGCCCAAGCCCGCGGCACGCTGTGGTCGGGAACGGGGCAGATCGAGATCCGCGATCCGAACCGAAGCAGCGGCATCGCGAAGAGCGTCGCCTGGCATATCCGCCCTGCCTATTTGCTGCTCGGCAAACTCCGCTACGATGTCGCGCTGGACCAGGCGCCCAAGCATTTCCCGGTGACGATTTCCCTGGCGCGGATCGAAGTCGCAGACGCGGACATCAATCTGCCAGCCGCGGCATTGAGTCTGGGCGTGCCCAAGCTCGCCGCGCTCGGGCTTACCGGCGACATGCTGCTGCACATTGCGCGCCTTGCCGTCGGTCGCGGTTCGGTCCAGGGCAACGCCACGCTGCAATGGCACGACGCCGCTTCGGCATTCACGCCGATCTCGCCGCTGGGCGACTATGAGCTGCGCCTCGACGGCGACGGCACGACGGTGCATGCGTCGCTGCGCACACTGCAGGGACCGCTGCAGCTGGACGGACAGGGCTCCTGGGAAAGCGGGCGCAACCCCGTGTTCCAGGGCAACGCACGCGTTCCGCCTCCGCAGCAGCAGCAGCTCGCGCCGCTGCTGCGCATGATCGCCGTCGACCAGGGCGACGGCCGCTTCGCATTGCAGCTCAATTAAGACGCCATTTCGGCACTGGCGCTACGGCTTCGAGGCCCTCTGCCGCAATCCGCATGACCCGTATGCGCCTGTGCCACATTCTATGATTTTGATCAAGCCATGCACCGCATGCGTCTGATTAGATATGCATCGTGGCGGCCAGTTGCGGAGAAAAAGTGCCACGGCTGCCTGCGCTCGCTCTGATCCACCCGGTCAAACCGTTGGAATCTTATTGAGAGGTCATCATGAACACCATAGCAAGACAATTCGCGTTAGTCCTTTCCGCCGCGCTTGCGCTCGGTATCAGCGCGACTAGCGTCATGGCGCAAAATGAAGGCTACGTCACGGCCCCGGTTTCCGGCAATATCGTGGTCAAGAATTCGACCGGGCTGTGCTGGCGCACCGGCTACTGGACGCCCGCCATGGCGAACATGGAATGCGATCCCGAGCTGGTGGCGAAGAAAGCCGAGCCCGCGCCCGCGCCGGTCGTCACGCCGCCCGCGCCGGCACCTGCGCCCGCGCCCACGCCCGTGGCAGAAAAGGTCACGCTTTCGGCCGATACGCTGTTTGACTTCGACAAGTCGGCTCTGCGCAGCG
>DAIDTN010000010.1 GCA_027457185.1 Burkholderiales bacterium
GACTGGCTCGCGGCCCTGTCCGCCTGGCTTGAGCGCGAATTGGCCCGCTACCCCCAACTTGCCGTGGTGGGCGATTACAACATCGCGCCGGAGGACCGCGATGTGCATGACCCCGAGGCTTGGAAAGGCCAGGTCCTGGTGAGCCCGCCGGAACGCGATGCCTTTCGCCGTCTGACCGAGCTGGGCTTCAAGGACAGCTTCCGCCTGTTCGAACAACCGGAGAAATCGTATACCTGGTGGGATTACCGCATGAACGGCTTCAAGCGCAACCTCGGATTGCGCATCGACCACATTCTGCTCAGCCCCAGTCTTGCGGCGAACTGCAGCAGTTGCTCTATCGACCTCGAACCGCGCCGCAACGAACGTCCGTCCGACCACGCGCCGGTGATCGCGGAAATCACGCACTAAAAAAAACGCCGGATCGCCCCGGCATCGCGCGGATCGTCTCGCGTCGGCTCAGTCGATCAGTTCGTACGCCGGCAGCGTGAGGAATTCGACGTAGTTGTCATCGGAGGTGATCTGCGCGAACAGTTCCGCCGCTTGTTCGTATTTGCCCGCCTTCCAGGCCGCTTCGCCCAGATAGGACTTCACCTTTGGCAGTTCCTCAGCGAGCAGGCTGCGGAACAATTCCCTGGTCACCTTGCGGCCGTCGTCGAGCACACCCTTGGGCGAGCGGATCCACTGCCAGATTTGCGAGCGCGAAATTTCCGCAGTAGCCGCGTCCTCCATCAGGTTGAACACCGGCACGCAACCGTTGCCGGCGAGCCAGGCGCCGAGGTACTGGATGCCGACGGAAATGTTGTTTCTCAACCCGGCCTCGGTGATCGGTGCCTCGGGCTGGAAATCGAGCAAATCCTTCGCGCTGACGCTGACGTGCGGCAATTGCTTGTCGTACTGGTTCGGCTGCGGCATGTATTTGTCGAATATCTCCTTGGCGATCGGCACCAGGCCCGGATGCGCCACCCAAGTGCCGTCGCAGCCGTCGGTCGCCTCGCGCTCCTTATCGGCGCGCACCTTGGCCATCGCCGCGTCGTTCGCGGCCGCGTCGTTCTTGATCGGTATCTGCGCCGCCATGCCGCCCATCGCCGGAGCGCCCCGGCGATGACAGGTCTTCACCAGCGTCAAGGCGTAGGCGCGCATGAACGGCGCGGTCATGGTGACCCGGGAACGATCGGCGAGACAGAAATCCTTGTTGGAGCGGAATTTCTTGATGCAGGAAAAAATGTAGTCCCAGCGGCCGATGTTGCGGCCGGCCGAGTGCGCGCGCAATTCCCACAGAATCTCGTCCATCTCGAACGCCGCGACCACCGTTTCGATCAGAACCGTGCCTTTGATCGAACCCTGCGGCACGCCCAATTCGTTTTGCGCCATGACGAAAACGTCGTTCCCCAGCCGCGCCTCGAGGTGCGATTCCATTTTGGGCAGATAGAAATACGGGCCGGTACCGCGCTTGAGCAGTTCTTTGGCGTTATGAAAAAAATAAAGTCCGAAGTCGAAAATGCTGGCGGAGATCTGCTTGCCGTCGATCAGCACGTGCTTCTCCGACAGGTGCCAACCGCGCGGGCGCGGGATCAGCACCGCAGTGTTGTCGTTCAGCTTGTAGCGCTTTTCGCCCTGCTCCAGGGATATCGTTCGGCGCACCGCGTCGCGCAGGTTGATTTGCCCGTCGATCATGTTGAACCAGGTCGGGCAGTTGGCATCCTCGAAATCCGCCATGAAGGTGGAAGCGCCGCAATTGAGCGCATTGATCACCATCTTGCGGTCGGTAGGGCCGGTGATCTCGACCCTGCGGTCGAGCATGTCGGCGGGCTGGGACGCGATCTTCCATTCAGCATTGCGGATGTTCGCCGTCCCGGGCAGGAAGCCCGGCAACTTGCCCGCGTCGAACTCCTTCTGCCGCGCGGCGCGCGCGGCCAGCAGTTCCTGCCGCCTGGGTTCGAACTGGCGGCACAGCTTGGCCACAAACGCGACGGCCTCGGGGCTGAGGATGTGCGCGAATTCTGGGGTGATGCGGCCGTGGATTTCCACGCCGCCGGGGAATTTGTCGCTCATAGCGGGAACTCCAGGTTGCGGTTTGCAGTGAAAAAGGCGCTTATTCTATTGGCCAGCAGCGCATTCCGCAATATGAATCGTGTTCCGGATTACCAGGTCGTCGGAGTTCGGGGAACCAGGGCGACGGCAGGCGACAGGCGCCGCCGCGTCACGCTGCCTCGTCCGCACTACCCCTGGCTTCCAGTCCGAGCTCGGCGATTTTGCGCGTAATGGTATTGCGACCGATGCCGAGCAGGTTCGCCGCCTCGTTGCGCCTTCCCCCTGTACGCACCAGCGCCTTGCCGATCAGGGCTTTTTCGAATGCCTGCGCAAACTTGCCTAGGACCGCGGTCTCGCCGCGCGCAAAGGCGCGTTCGACCTCGAGTTCCAGCGCGCCCACCCAATCGGATTCCTGGAGCTTGCCGCCCCCCAGCTTCAGCTCCGCCGGAAGGTCGGCAACTTCTATGGTCTGGGTCGGCGCCATCACTGTCAGCCAGTGACACAGGTTTTCCAGCTGGCGCACATTGCCCGGAAAATCCTGCGCGGCCAGGTAATCCATCGCCGCCGCCGACAGGCGCTTTCCCTCTGCGCCCAGTTCGCGCGCGCTCTTCGCCAGAAAATGCTTCGCCAGCAAGCCTATATCCTCGCGCCGCTCGCGCAGGCTCGGCAGCCGCAGCCGGATTACGTTGAGGCGATGGAACAGGTCTTCGCGGAACAAGCCTTGGCGCACGCGCTCTTCCAGGTCCTGATGCGTGGCCGCGATCACCCTCACATTGGCCTTGATCGGCTGGTGCCCGCCGACGCGATAAAACTGGCCGTCGGAGAGCACACGCAGCAAGCGCGTCTGCAATTCCGCCGGCATGTCGCCGATTTCATCGAGGAACAGCGTGCCGCCCTCGGCCTGCTCGAAGCGGCCGCGGCGCATTGCCTGGGCGCCGGTGAACGCGCCGCGCTCGTGACCGAACAATTCCGATTCGAGCAGGTCCTTCGGCATCGCCGCGGTGTTGATGGCCACGAAGGGTTTCGCCGCCCGGCCGGAGTGGCGATGCAGCGCCAGCGCCACCAGTTCTTTGCCGGTACCTGATTCGCCGGTAATCAGCACGGTGGCGTTGGATTGCGACAGCCTGCCGATGGCGCGAAACACCTCCTGCATCGAGGGTGCCTGACCGAGGATCTCGGGCGAGGTCTCGCGCGCCACCTCGCCCGCCGTCTCGTGCATGCTCTCGCCGATGGCGCGGCGGATCAGTTCCACCGCCTGGTCCACGTCGAAGGGCTTGGGCAGATATTCGAACGCGCCGCCCTGGAACGCCGCCACCGCCGATTCGAGGTCCGAATAAGCCGTCATGATGATAATCGGCAGCCCGGGGTGGCGCCGCTTGACGTTTTGCAGCAGCTCCAGACCGGAACCGCCGGGCATGCGGATGTCGGACACCAGCACCTGCGGCTCGCCCTGTTCCAGTGCGTCCAGCGCCTCCTGTGCCCCGGAAAAAGTCTTGTAGGGTATGCTCTCGCGCGCCAATGCTTTTTCAAATACCCAGCGTATCGAACGATCGTCGTCTATGACCCAGACTGGTTTCATATGTCGGTGGTGGTCAGCGGAAAACGGCAAACGGCCAAACGCTGATAGATCTCACGCCCAGCCATCGCTCGTTGTCCATTGTCCATTTACTCCAGTGGCAGCATGATCGTAAAGCAGGTGCGGCCCGGCCTGCTGTCGCACTCGATCGTGCCATGGTGGTGTTGCACGAAAGTCTGCGACAGCGTCAGCCCAAGTCCGCTACCGCCGTCGCGGCCCGACACCAGAGGATAGAAAATCCGCTCGCGCATCTCCTCCGGAATTCCCGGACCGTTATCCACCACCTGCAATTCTAATGCCAGCTTATAGCGCTGCTTGGCCAAGGTCACCTGGCGCGCGGCGCGGGTGCGCAACGCAATCTCACCCTTTCCTTTCAGGGCCTGCGCCGCGTTGCGCACGACATTGAGTACCGCCTGGATCAGCTGTTCCTTGTCGCCATGCAAATCGGGCAGGCTGGCATCGTAATCGCGCTCGATGCGGATGCCGTCCGGGAATTCTGCCAGCACCAGGGTTCTGACCCGTTCCAGCACTTCGTGGATGTTCAGCGGCGCGAACTGTGGCGGGCGGTGCGGTGTGAGCAGCCGGTCCATCAGCACTTGCAAGCGGTCGGCTTCCTTGATGATGACCTGGGTATATTCGCGCAACTCGGGCCGCTCGAGCTCGCGCTCCAGCAGCTGCGCCGACCCACGCAAGCCCCCCAGCGGATTTCTGATCTCGTGCGCAAGATTGCGGATGAGTTCGCGGTTTGCCTGCTGCTGATCCATCTGCCGCTGCTCGCGCGCGAGCTTGAGCTGCTGGTCCATGGGGCGAAACTCGATCAGAAAGCGCGCGGCGCTGGTCTCTGTCGGCGTAATCAGGCAATTCAGATGAAGGCTCGCCTGTCCCGGGCGCGTGAGGGTCAGCTCGCGGCCGGTGTAACTCCAGTTTTGTCCGAGAACTTCGTCTAGGCTGGCGATGAGGTCGGCCGATTCGGCAAACATTTGCACCAATGCCTGGCCGATCACGTTCTTCACACTGAACGCAAACAGGTGCTCGGCAGCAGGGTTGGCATGGGCGACGCGCAACTCATCGTCCACCAGAATGACCGGGGTAGCGAGCAGATCGAGGCCGGAAAACGGGCTGTTAGGCATATCAGGTCAGCGCGCAGCAGTGGATGCCAAACCGGGCGAAGCGGCGCAATCACCGTGCCGGCGCAAGAACCCGCTTACTTGCCGTTGTTGATTTCTTGCTTCAGCGCCTCGACATTCTTTTGGTGCCGCTCTACTTCGTCCTTATAGGGCTGCAGCCGGTCGAGCACCCTCTGGTAGTTTCTCTCGTTGCCGCTGCGCACCGATTCCTGTTGGGTCAACTCCTCCTTGGCCTTTGCCAGCGCTTTCTCCTCGCCGCTGAGTTCGTCGTCCAGGATTTTGCGCCGCTCGTCATCGCGGGTTCTTTGGGTGGCCGAATCGACTTTGGGAAAGCCTGGAGGCGATGAAGCAGGCGTGGACGCGCGCGCCGCTGGAACAGCCGGAACCACCGAAATCTCGCGCATCACCAGGGTGCAGTTTTTGCCCCTGGTTTCTTCCTTCATGTTGGTGTAGGTGGCGTGGCCGTTCGCGTCCATACATTTGAATGTATCCGCCCACGCCGGCGCTGCGAGCGCGAACGTCAGCGGGCCGGCTAATCCCAAACATCGAATGACGCCAAGCGGCCATTTCAGCATCATCGAAACGGCGTCTGACGTGGGGGAGCATGAGGGGATGCGACCGAAAGGTTCAAGCCCCTCTCGAGGAAAAGGTCCCGTCGGGGAATGTTCCCTCATCTTGCAATGCGTTGTGCGGGCCATGATGCCAATACCATTTGAGACGGAAGTTTAAGTCTATGCCAATATAAGACTGATTTCAAATCGCTTTCGGCCCCACCGTCGCATAGACCCACACGGAGGCGCCAGGCTATCTGATTTAGAGATAAAAAAAGGCGGGGATTTACCCGCCTTTTTTCCTCAGAACGCCTTATCAGCCGCTATAGTACATATCGAACTCGAGCGGATGCGTGGTCATGCGGAACCTGGTGACCTCTTCCATCTTTAGTGCGATATAGGCACCGAGCATATCGTCTGAAAATACGCCGCCGCGAGTCAGGAACTCATGGTCCTTCTCCAGATGCTCCAGCGCCATTTCCAGCGATGAACACACGTTGGGCACTTTCCTCGCCTGCGAGGGCGGCAGATCGTACAGGTTCTTGTCGATCGGATCGCCCGGGTGGATCTTGTTCTGCACGCCGTCCAGACCAGCCATCATCATCGCGGAGAAGGCGAAGTAAGGGTTGGCGGTGGGGTCGGGGAAACGCACTTCAACGCGGCGCGCCTTGGGGCTGGTCACATTGGGGATGCGGCACGCGGCCGAGCGATTGCGCGACGAATAGGCGAGGTTGATCGGCGCCTCGAATCCAGGCACCAGGCGTTTGTACGAATTGGTGCCCGGATTGGTGATGGCGTTCAGAGCCTTGGCATGCTTGATGATGCCGCCAATGTAATACAGGGCAAAATCCGACAAGCCGGCGTACTTGTTGCCGGCGAACATGTTTTCGCCGCCCTTCCAGATGGACTGGTGCACATGCATGCCGGAGCCGTTGTCGCCGACCACGGGTTTGGGCATGAACGTTGCGGTTTTGCCGTAGGAATGCGCCACGTTCCACACCGTATATTTAAGAATCTGCAGCCAGTCGGCACGCTTCACCAGCTTTTCGAATTTTGTTCCGATTTCGCACTGCCCGGGCGCAGCCACTTCGTGGTGGTGAACCTCAACCTCGACGCCCTGTTGCTCCATCGCCAAACACATGGCGTTGCGGATGTCCTGCAGCGAATCGGCGGGCGGCACGGGAAAATAACCGCCTTTGACCGGCGCGCGATGCGCCATGTTGCCGCCTTCATACTCTTTGCCCGAGGACCAGGGAGCCTCTTCGGAATCGATCTTGACGAAGCAGCCGGACATATCCACGTTCCAGGTTACGGAATCGAACACGAAAAACTCGGGCTCGGGACCGAAGTAAGCGGTGTCGCCCAGCCCCGTGGATTTGAGGTAGGCCTCGGCGCGTTTGGCAAGCGAGCGCGGGTCGCGGTCATAGCCCTTGTGGTCGGCGGGTTCGACCACATCGCAGGTAATGTTCAGCATGGTTTCATCGGTAAACGGGTCCAGGCGCGCGGTATCGGCGTCGGGCATGAGCAGCATGTCGGAGGCTTCGATGCCTTTCCAGCCGGCGATCGATGAGCCGTCGAAGAAATGGCCATCGTCGAATTTTTCCATGGTGAACTGCTTGGCCGGAACCGTAACGTGCTGTTCCTTGCCGCGGGTGTCGGTGAAGCGCAAATCGACGAACTTCACCTCCTTGTCCTTGATCTGTTTCAATACGTCGGCTGGGGACATAGCCATTTATATCTCCTCAAGAAGCGGTTGATAACAATAAATTGCGGTAAACGGAGGGTAGTAGAGCAGAAAACATGCCATCCGACGAAATCCGGGCAGAGCATTGTGCCACAAGCGAAGTCGGAATGTGAATACCGGCGCGGTCGCCCGCATTTGGTGCAAACGGGCGCGGATCGCACCAATGCCGTGCACAGCGGTCTGAAAAAAG
>DAIDTN010000011.1 GCA_027457185.1 Burkholderiales bacterium
GGTGCGCCCGATGAACGGGAAAACGATCCAAATTGAGTGCGAACAAGTCTCGACGGCAGACCAAAATGCGATTTGCTGGCTAAATTCATCGCCTCAGGACCTCAACGTGCATTTATTACTCACTTGTTCAGAGCTTCCTTAACAGAACTCATTGAACGTTAACAGATACTTCACCAACTATTTTTGAGATGCCTTCTAGTCACTTTGGTTCCAATTCGCGCTGGTCAATCGATCTTCGAAGGGTCGCCGTCGAATTCCATGGGCGTGAAAAAACCGCCGTGGAACTGCGCCGAGATTTCGTTTTCCACCTCGCCCCGCGCCAGGATTTCCGCCGCGTAGATTTCGGCATCGTCCTCGGGCCGGTAGCCGAGGAATTTCACGTTGCTGTTGTCCCAGCGATTGCGCAGGTTGTTGGACACGCCGTAGACGACGATGAAGTGGTAATCGGGATGGTCGATGCAGCGTTCGACCAGCTGCACCATGTCGCGATGGCTGATCCAGGTGAGCAGCTGGCGCGCGTTGTCCGGGCGGTCGGGGTTGCGGAAAGTGCCGATGCGCAGGCACGCGACCGACAGCCCGTGCTTGTCGGCGTACAGGCGTCCGAGCGCCTCGCCGAACACCTTGGACACGCCGTAGCGCGTGTCCGGGCGCGGCTGCACCCTGTCGTCGATGAAACGCTCGCGCCGGTGAAAGCCGACCGCGTGATTGGAACTGGCGAAAATCACGCGCTTCACGCCGGCGCGCCGCGCCGCCTCGAACACGTTGTAGCAGCCGGCGATGTTCGCCGGCAGGATTTTCTCCCAGGCGTCCTCCACCGCCACCCCGCCCAGGTGCACCACGCAGTCCACGCCCTGCATCATGCGTTCGCACGCCGCTGCGTCGGCGAGATCGGCCTGCACCAATTCCTCGCCCGGCGCGGCCTCGCCCAGGGGTGCGATGTCCGACAGGCGCAATTGGTACTTGCCACGGTAGGCGGCGCGCAGCACCTTGCCGATGGCGCCGGCAGCGCCGGTGATCAGTATGCGTTTCACCGCGAGCGGTCCTTTCACGTCGTTCTTCCTGACACCTGATTTTACGCCGGGCGTATGCCGCCGGTCCCATTCTTTACGCTTTTTTTACAGGGCAATGCCTATAGTTCAATCCGATATTCGGTCGTTGCCGGACGCGGTTTGCTTGACCGAAGTCACAAGCAAGCGTCGGCCGCGGCGTAGCTTGAGCAGCAGGATGCATTTGCGGGGGGGTGAATATGGACGATCTCTTATATCTCGGACTGACGCTGGCGTTTTTCGCGCTGAGCGTGGCGCTCGTTTATGCCTTGGAAAAACTGAGGAGACCGCAATGAGCTGGCTCTACCTGCTATGCGGGGTGCTGGCCCTCGCGATTTTCATCTATCTGATCGTCGCTTTGCTGTTTCCCGAGAAATTCTGATGAGCGCCAACGGCTATCTGCAGCTTGTCTTTTACGTCGCCGTCCTGCTCGCGCTGGCGAAGCCGCTCGGGACCTACATGGCGAACGTCTACGAAGGCAAGCCAGCGCTGCTGAACCGGATCGGCGCCCCGTTCGAGCGCCTGATCTATCGCGCCTCCGGCGTCGATGCGTCGAAGGAAATGGGGTGGGTCCAATATGCAGTTGCGCTGCTCGTGTTCAACCTGCTCGGCGCACTGGTAATCTACGGACTGCAGCGACTGCAGGCAAACCTGCCGCTCAATCCCGCCAACATGGCCGCGGTTTCGCCCGACTCCTCGTTCAACACGGCCATCAGCTTCGTCACCAACACCAACTGGCAGGGCTACGGCGGCGAAAGCACCATGAGCTATCTCACCCAGATGCTTGCGCTCGCGGTACAAAACTTCCTTTCCGCGGCCACCGGCATGGCGGTGGTGATCGCGCTGATTCGCGGCTTCGCGCGCCAGAGCATGCACACGATCGGCAACTTCTGGGTCGATCTGACGCGCACCACACTGTATATCCTGTTGCCGCTGTCATTCGTGCTCGCGCTGGTACTGGTGAGCCAGGGCGTGGTCCAAACCTTCTCCGCCTATCCGACGGTGCCGTTGGCCGAATCGGTCGAGTACGACCATCCCAAGCTCGACGCCGCCGGCCAGCCGCTCAAGGACGACAAGGGCAATCCGGTGACCGAGAAGGCGACGCAAAAGGAACAGGTTATAGCGGTCGGCCCGGCCGCCTCGCAGATCGCGATCAAGCAGCTCGGCACCAACGGCGGCGGCTTCTTCAACGGCAACTCGGCGCATCCGTTCGAGAATCCGACGCCGCTCGCGAACTTTTTCGAGGTGCTCGCGATCCTGCTCATCCCGGGGGCGCTGTGTTACACCTTCGGGCGCATGGTGGGCGATACGCGCCAGGGCTGGGCCCTGCTCGGGGCGATGACCTTGGTATTGCTCGTGCTGCTGGCGGTGTGCGTAGGGGCAGAACAGGCCGGTAACCCGTCGCTGACGAAACTCGGAGTGGACCAGACCGCTTCGGCAAGCCAGGCGGGCGGAAACATGGAAGGCAAGGAGACGCGCTTCGGCATCGTCAATTCGGCCTTGTGGGCGACCGCGACTACCGCCGCATCGAATGGTTCGGTCGATGCGATGCACGATTCGTTCACCCCGCTCGGTGGCCTGGTACCCATGGCGCTGATACAGCTGGGCGAAGTCATCTTCGGCGGTGTCGGCTCGGGGCTCTACGGCATGCTGATGTACGTCGTCATCGCCGTGTTCGTGGCCGGACTGATGATAGGCCGCACACCGGAGTATCTGGGCAAGAAAATCGAGGCTTTCGAGATCAAGATGGCTGCAATTGCGGTATTGGTGCCGCTGTTTACGGCGCTGGTCGGCACCGCGGTAGGCGTGATGACAGAAGCCGGCAGGGCCGGCGTCGCCAATCCGGGCGCACACGGTTTCTCCGAGATCCTGTACGCATTTTCCTCGGCCAGCGGCAACAACGGCAGCGCCTTCGCGGGGTTGTCCGCAAACACGCCGTTCTACAACACGGCGCTAGGAATCGTGATGTTCTTCGCCCGCTACTGGATCATCATTCCGGTGCTCGCACTCGCCGGAGCGGTCGTGGTCAAGAAGCGAGTTCCGACCGGCGCGGGCACGCTGCCGACGCATACGCCGCTGTTCATTTTCTTCCTCGTCGGCGTAGTGATCGTCATCGGCGCGTTGACTTTCTTCCCCGCGCTCGCCCTAGGCCCTATCGTCGAGCACCTCATGCT
>DAIDTN010000012.1 GCA_027457185.1 Burkholderiales bacterium
GCGCACGTCCTCGGACAGCGCCGCATCGCCATGCATCTCGCCATCGATTTCGAGCTCGGGCGCGCGCGCGCGAATCAGCGCCAGCGCCTCGCGCATTTTCACCGCGGTGGGCTGGTCACTGGTACCGAAGCTCGAATGCGACAGCAGTGCCGCCTTGGGGGTGATGCCGAAGCGGCGTATCTCCTCCGCCGCCAGCACCGCCATCTCGGCTACCTGCTCCGCACCGGGGTCGAAATTGACGTAGGTGTCGCAGATGAACACCGTACGCTTGGGCAGCAGCTACACGTTCATGGCGTAGTAATTCTTCACGCCCGGGCGCAAGCCGATCACCTGGTCGACATACTGCAGGTGCAGCGCGTGGGTGCCGAAGGTACCGCAAAGCATGCCGTCGGCCGCGCCGCGGTGCATCATCATGGCGCCGATCAGAGTCAGGCGCCGGCGCATCTCGATCTGGGCATAATGCTGCGACACGCCGCGGCGCTCGGCGAGCCGGTGGTATTCCTCCCAGTAATCGCGGTAGCGCGGGTCGTTCTCCGGGTTGACCAGATCGAAATCCGCGCCCGGTTTGATGCGCAGGCCGAAGCGCACCAGACGCCGTTCGATTACCGCCGGCCGGCCGATCAGGATGGGCCGCGCCAGCCGCTCGTCCACGATCACTTGGGCGGCGCGTAGGATGCGCTCGTCCTCGCCTTCGGCTAGCACGATGCGATTTTTCTGCGCCGTCTTGGCGGCCGAAAAAACGGGCTTCATCAGCAATCCGGAGTGATAGACGAACTCGTCCAGCTGCTGCGCATAGAGCTTGAGGTCAGCGATCGGGCGCGTGGCCACGCCCGAGTCCATCGCCGCCTTGGCCACCGCCGGCGCAATCTTGATGATCAGGCGCGGATCGAAGGGTTTGGGGATCAGGTATTCCGGCCCGAACGCGACGTTCTGCTCGCCATAGGCCGCGGCCACGATGTCGGACTGCTCGGCCATGGCGAGGTCGGCGATGGCATGCACGCAGGCGAGTTTCATCGCCTCGTTGATGGTGGTCGCGCCGACGTCGAGCGCGCCGCGGAAAATGAACGGGAAACAAAGTACGTTGTTCACCTGATTGGGAAAATCCGAACGGCCGGTGGCGATGACAGCGTCGGGCCGCGCCGCCCTGGCCAGGTCAGGCTGGATTTCCGGTTCGGGATTGGCGAGCGCGAGGATCAGCGGCTTCGCCGCCATCTGCTTCACCATTTCGGGCTTGAGCACCTTGCCCGCCGATAGCCCGAGGAACACATCTGCGCCGACGATGATCTCGCCCAGGGTGCGCGCATCGGTCTTCTTCGCATAGCGCGCCTTGTTCGGGTCCATCTCCTCCTTGCGCCCCGCGTACACCACGCCCTTGATGTCCGAGACCCAAATGTTTTCCATCGCCAGACCAAGGCTGACCAGAAGGTCGAGGCAGGCCAGCGCCGCTGCGCATGCGCCCGATACCACGAGCTTCACCTTGGCGATGTCCTTGCCGACCACGCGCAGGCCGTTCAGGATCGCCGCACCGACGATGATGGAGGTGCCGTGCTGGTCGTCGTGGAACACCGGGATCTTCATGCGCTCGCGCAGCATCTTCTCGACGTAAAAGCACTCCGGCGCCTTGATGTCCTCGAGGTTGATGCCGCCGAACGTGGGTTCCAGCGCCGCAATCACCTCCACCAGCTTCACCGGGTCGAGCTCATTCACCTCGATATCGAAGCAGTCGATGCCGGCGAACTTCTTGAACAGCACCGCCTTGCCTTCCATTACCGGTTTCGCGGCGAGCGGCCCGATCGCGCCCAGGCCCAGCACCGCCGTGCCGTTGGTGATGACGCCGACCAGGTTGCCGCGCGCGGTCAGGTTGCGCGCCTCGGCCGGATCGCGCACGATCTCCTCGCACGCCATAGCCACGCCCGGCGTATAGGCCAGGCCAAGGTCGCGCTGGTTGATCAGCCCCTTGGTGGGCGTAACCGAAATCTTGCCCGGCTTTGGCAGGCGGTGATAATCGAGCGCGGCCTTGCGCAGTTGGTCTTCCATGGTTTTTCCTGGGTATGAAACCTGCTATCGAAGGGTCGGATTATAGTCCCGCGATAGATGGAAGGCGAACGCCGGCGGACGGCTTGGCGCAACAAGCCGCGACAAGCCGTGTGTTCGGTGATCGGCTGGAAATGCAGGAAAACCATTCGAGCCATAGCTCGAGCGGTGTCATAATGGAACCATGTCGATCGCCCGCAGAATGACCGAAATCCAGCCGTTCCAGGTGATGGAAATATGGAATCGGGCAAAGGAGATGGAGGCGCAGGGCAAACATATCGTGCAGATGCAAATCGGCGAGCCCGATTTCACCGCGCCCGATCCGGTGATTGCAGCCTGTACCGAGGCATTGAAGCAGAACCCCATCCACTACACCTCGGCACTCGGCATGCCGCTGCTGCGCCATGCGATCTCGCAGCATTACCGCGAGCGCTACCACCTGGAAGTGCCAGCCTCCCGCATTGCGGTGACTGCCGGCGCCTCGGGCGCGCTGTTGATCGCCGCCGGCGTGCTGGTCAATCCCGGCGACGAGATCCTCATGCCGGACCCGGCCTATCCGTGCAACCGCCACCTGGTGCGTTTTTTCGAGGGCCGGGTCAAAAGCATCCCGGTCGGACCGCAGACGCAGTACCAGCTAACGCGCGAATCGATCGAGTCCAACTGGTCGGAGAAAACGCGCGGCGTGCTCATCGCCTCGCCTTCCAACCCCACCGGAACCCTGATTGCGCCGGCGGAAATGCGCGCCATCATCGAGACGGTGCACGCGCGCGGCGGGGTGGCGATCGTTGACGAAATCTACCAGGGGCTCACCTATGCGAGCGGGTTTGAGAGCGCGCTCGCGCACTCGGATCGCATATTCGTGGTGAACAGCTTTTCCAAGTACTTCAGCATGACCGGCTGGCGCCTGGGCTGGCTGGTGGCGCCGCAGGACTGTGTGCGCGAGGTCGAGACCTTCGCCCAAAACGCCTTCATCTGCCCTTCAGCGCCGGCCCAGTATGCCGGCATCGCCGCGTTTACCCCGGAGACCACCGCCATTCTGGAGCAGCGCCGCGACGAGTTCAGGCGGCGGCGAGATTATCTGGTGCCGGCTCTGCGTGAGCTCGGGTTCTCCATTCCGGTGACCCCCGAAGGGGCGTTCTACATTTACGCCGGGATCGAGCGCTTCGCTGCGGACAGCGGAAAGTTCGCCCTGGATCTCTTGGACCGAGCCGGCGTGGCGATCACCCCGGGCAAGGACTTCGGCTCGAACCAGGCAGAACGCTATGTACGCTTCGCCTATACCCGTTCAATGAGCGATTTGCAGGAAGGGGTCCACCGGTTGCGAAAATTTCTTCGCGGCTAAGCGCACAGCCCACCCGACCTCTGGGCAGGGGGACGCCGTCTGCCTGCGCGGCGTCGCGCCGCGCAGACAGCCACTAGGCCGGTGACTGCGGCCGGGAACGTTTGAGCATCTCTTGCATGCGCTGTTTTTCGGCCATCACTTTCTGCGCATACTGTTGGCTGTCGTCGCCGAACGCGCCCGCGTAGAGTTGCAACCCGGGCATAAGACCGCCTCCGCGGCGCACGGCATCTTTGAGAATGCGCGCACCCACCATGATGTTGGTCATGGGGTCGAACACCGAGTCGTCGCCGCCGAGCGCATCGAGCTTGTCCTGATGGTACTTGGGGATCACCTGCATCAGGCCCTTGGCACCCATGACACTCTCGGCAATCGGATTGAAGCGCGATTCGACCGCCATCACCGCCAGAATCAGCAGGGGATCCATTCCCGTGCGATTACCAGCCTCATGCGCGGCTCCGACCAGCTGTTCGGTCGCGTCCTGCGCCACCTTATATCGGCGCGAGAGATAGACGGCGAGGGTGCGATACTTCGGGTTCTCGGTATCGGCGGTCGGCACAAGCAGGGTAATACCCTCGTGGCGAATGGTGCCGAATGCAGCGGATGCCGGTCCGGGTTGGGCGCCCGGATCCACGACCGGTCTAGCCCCCATAAGCAGCGCGATGGCCGCGACGGCCCCAAACACGGTCAGGCCGTTGTGCAGGAATGCGGTAGTTAAAGTGTAGGTCCGCAGGGCAAACTGTTTCAGATTGTCCATGTGTTACCTCCTTGCCAAAAAAAAGCCTACCAAACCAGGCCGCATCAGCTTGCTGGCTGACACAATCCTGGGCGCGCCTACCGTCATTATAAAATGCGGCATGCGCCGATGCTGCCCAAGTCGGCTTGCGCTCAGCGGCTCGCAGTCAAGCGAGCGTGCCTAGCACACCACTCCCCAAGCAAATACTTCTAAAATCTAGTTACTTGAAACGGCCAGTTAAAGTGCCGTTCGAACTCTAAGAAACTGCGACCAAAGCCTAGCTCAGCTAGCAGCTGGTTTTGTGGCGGATACTGACGTGACGTAATGCAACAGGCGCTATTTTATTGAATCATTTAAGTTATGTCAAGAACAGCGGTAAACGAATGCTGCGATGCAATAGAAGCGGCTTAAACCTGAAATTGACGTTGCCTTAGACTTCAGGCAATCTAGTCTTGGGTTTAGGCCTGCCCAAGAAACGATCCCAGCCGCATTACCTGCGATCCCGTGAAAGAAGCGGATAGCGCAGCCGGGAACAATTCACTCAGGGCGAATGTCCGCGGTACAGCCTTCGCTTGCGCCAAGGCTGACCGCGAGACATCCTTACCTACGCTAAGGCCTTGAGCCTGTCGGAAAAGGCCAAGCTGCTGCTGGATTCAGGGCGGTTTTCGCCCCTGGCGTCGCCGCAGTCGATGGAGCTACTGGAGCCACCATCGGACGTGCTGCCGGCTTCGCCGGTTTCACAGCAGGTTTAGCCTTTTTTTTTGCCGCTTTCTTTTTGGCGGCTGGCTTTTTGGCCTTTTTAGCTGGCTTTTTTTTAGCCGCTTTTTTTTTCGCAGGTTTTTTCTTGGCGGCCTTTTTCTTGGCCGCTTTCTTTTTTGCAGGCTTTTTAGCTACTGCCCTCTTTTTCTTGGCTTTTTTAGCCGGTTTTTTCGCTGCTTTCTTTGCTTTTTTCTTCGTTGCCATGGTAAAGCTCCTTCTTCAGGTTAAAGAAAAACAACTACTGCAATCCCGGCTACGCTAGCCCGGATTATCCGGTCGATCGGGGCGAACCCCGGCCAACCGAATCCATCGACCGCTCGTTCACTGGCCTCATGCAGCCTTGCGCTCGAGCAGGTCACGATACAAAACAGCGGGATCGAGTTCGATCCCGCCATCCCAAACCAAGGTCATTGCTGCCGGATCGATCGCGACGCGGCGAAACTGATCCCGGTCGCGCCACAACTTGAACGCGCCGATTTCGAGTAAATTACCGAGGAACACGCTTCCTTCCAGCCCGTCGTCGAAACGCAGCCACAGACTGTAATCGCTATCCGCCCGAACCTCGGTCAACTTACGCATACCCGCCTCCGCACGATACCAACAGCATGAAGGTTTTTACTCCCAACTGAGCGCCCCGCCGGTCTGGTACTCAATTACGCGGGTTTCGAAAAAATTGCGCTCTTTCTTCAGATCGGTCATTTCGCTCATCCACGGGAAAGGATTGCTCGCCCCGGGATAGAGTTGTTCCACGCCGATCTGCTGGCAACGGCGATTGGCGATATAGCGCAGATATTCCTTGAACATCGGCGCGTTGAGACCGAGCACGCCGCGCGGCATGGTGTCCTCGGCGTAACGGTACTCAAGTTCGACCGCTGTTTTCATGTAGCCCTGGATCTCGTCGCGAAAGGCTGCGGTCCAGAGGTGGGGGTTTTCCATCTTGATCTGGTTGATGAGGTCGATGCCGAAATTGCAGTGCATCGATTCGTCGCGCAGGATGTACTGGTACTGCTCGGCGGCGCCGGTCATCTTGTTCTGGCGCCCCATCGCGAGAATCTGGGTGAAACCGACGTAGAAGAACAGCCCCTCCATGATGCAGGCAAACACGATAAGGCTCTTGAGTAGCTGCTGGTCGGCCTCGGGCGCCCCGGTCTTGAATGCAGGGTTCGTGAGCGTATCGATGAACGGGATCAGGAATTCGTCCTTGTCGCGAATGCTGCGAATCTCGTGATAGGCGTTAAAAACCTCGCCTTCGTCCAAGCCCAGGCTCTCGACGATGTACTGGTAGGCGTGGGTATGGATGGCCTCTTCGAAAGCCTGGCGCAGCAGATACTGACGGCACTCCGGCGCGCTGATATGGCGGTAAGTCCCGAGCACGATGTTGTTCGCGGCGAGCGAATCGGCGGTGACGAAAAATCCAAGATTGCGCGTGATGATGCGCCGCTCGTCCTCGGTCAGACCGTTCGGATCCTTCCAGGTGGCGATGTCGCGGCTCATGTTGATTTCCTGCGGCATCCAGTGGTTGGCGCAGGCGGAGAGATACTTTTCCCATGCCCATTTGTACTTGAACGGCACCAGCTGGTTGACGTCCGTGCGTCCGTTGATGATGCGCTTGTCCTCCACGCGGATGCGCCGCAGCTCTTCGGCGCCGGCAGCTGGCGCCTGTTGCTGCCGGGTGCCGACATTCGCCGGTGATGCGGGCATGAAACCACGCACCGCCTGCATGCCCAGGCCGGGGATCGGCGAAACTGCCACTTCGTCTTCAAAATTGAGCATGTTCATCTCTCCAGTCTTCTTGCCTACTTACTGGCATGCCTCGCATTCCGGGTCGTCGATCGAGCAATACTTCGGTTCGACCGGCTCAGCGCTCTTCGCTGCAGAGAGCATTCCGCCCTCGGGCACCGCGTTCAGCTGTCCGGCCTTGACCGTAGACTTCTCGGCGTGGGTCGCTCCCATCGAACGCAGGTAATAGGTGGTTTTCAAACCGCGCTTCCAGGCGAGCTTATAGGTATCGTCCAGCCGCTTGCCCGATGCGCCCGCCATATAAATATTGAGCGACTGCGACTGGTCGATCCACTTTTGCCGCCGCGCTGCGGCCTCGACCAACCACTGCGGCTCGACTTCGAACGCGGTGGCGTAGAGATTGCGCAATTCCGCCGGCACCCGGTCGATCTTGGCGAGGTTGCCGTCGAAATACTTGAGATCGGCGATCATCACTTCGTCCCACAAGCCAAGGCGCTTGAGATCGTTCACCAGATATTCGTTGACCACGGTGAATTCGCCCGACAGGTTCGACTTCACGTACAGGTTCTGGTAGGTGGGCTCGATCGAGGCCGATACGCCGATGATGTTGGCGATGGTGGCGGTCGGCGCGATAGCCAGGCAATTGGAATTGCGCATCCCGTACTGCTTGATGCGTTCGCGCAAGCCTTCCCAATCCATGCCGGCGCTCATGTCGATTTCGACCAGGGGGGATGAAGAGGCCCCCTCCCCCTTCAAAGCGCCGCGTTCTTCGCGCAGCAGCGCCAGAGTATCCTGCGGCAGAATGCCGCGATCCCACAGCGATCCGCGGTAGGAAGAGTAGCGTCCGCGCTCCTCGGCCAATAGCGTCGATGCCATGTAGCCGTAATAGGCGACCGCCTCCATCGACCGGTCGGCGAACTCCACCGCCTCCTTCGAGGCATAAGGAACGCGCAACAGATGCAGGCAGTCCTGGAAACCCATGATGCCCATGCCCACCGGGCGGTGTTTGAGGTTGGAATTGCGCGCCTTGCCGACCGCGTAATAATTGATGTCGATGACGTTGTCGAGCATGCGCATCGCCGTCGCGATAGTGCGTTGCAGCTTGGCGTGATCGAGCTTGCCGTCCTTCAGGTGCGCGACCAGATTGACCGAGCCGAGGTTGCACACCGCGATCTCGTGCTCGTTGGTGTTTAGCGTAATCTCGGTGCACAGGTTGGAGCTGTGCACGACGCCGACATGGGATTGAGGCGAACGGATATTGCACGGGTCCTTGAATGTAATCCAGGGATGGCCAGTCTCGAACAGCATCGACAGCATCTTGCGCCACAGCTGCAGCGCCGGGATCTTGCGGAACAGCTTGTGTTCGCCCCTGGCAGCCTTTTCTTCGTAAGCCGCATACGCCCTCTCAAATTCCTTGCCAAACTTGTCGTGCAGGTCAGGGCAGTCGGAGGGCGAGAACAGCGTCCACTCGCCGTTTTCCATCACCCGTTTCATGAACAGGTCCGGAACCCAGTTGGCCGTATTCATGTCGTGCGTGCGCCGGCGGTCATCGCCGGTGTTTTTCCTCAGTTCGAGGAATTCTTCGATGTCCAGATGCCAGGTTTCCAGATAGGCGCACACTGCCCCCTTGCGCTTTCCGCCCTGGTTCACCGCGACGGCAGTGTCGTTGACGACTTTCAGGAACGGGACTACCCCCTGCGACTTGCCGTTGGTACCCTTGATGTGCGAGCCCAGGGCGCGCACCGGCGTCCAGTCATTACCCAGGCCCCCCGCGTACTTGGCGAGCAAGGCGTTATCCTTGATCGATTCGTAAATGCCGTCCAAGTCGTCCGCCACCGTGGTCAGATAGCAACTCGAGAGCTGCGAGCGCAGCGTGCCCGAATTGAACAGAGGCGGCGTCGAGCTCATGAAGTCGAACGAAGACAGCACTTGGTAGAACTCTATGGCGCGCGCCTCGCGATCGATCTCGTTCAGCGCCAGCCCCATCGCCACGCGCATGAAGAACGCCTGCGGCAGCTCGATGCGCTGCC
>DAIDTN010000013.1 GCA_027457185.1 Burkholderiales bacterium
TACGTGCTCAAGAGCCTGAACGACGAGGAACTCGGACAGCTGTTCGAGCGCGCCGTGAGCGGCTCCCTCGCGGGCCTGCAATTCGACGCGAATGCGCGCGAACGCCTGATCGGGCTTGCCGACGGCGATGCGCGCCGTCTGCTCAATCTGCTCGAGATCATTCAGACCGCCGCGGGCGCGGACCCGCGCGGCATCGACGGCGCCTTCGTCGACAACGCGCTGTCGCGCAATTTGCGCCGCTTCGACAAAGGCGGCGATGCTTTCTACGATCAGATTTCGGCGCTGCACAAGAGCGTGCGCGGCTCCAGTCCCGACGCCGCCTTGTACTGGATGGTGCGCATGCTCGACGGCGGCGCCGATGCACTCTACGTCGGCCGGCGCCTGGTGCGCATGGCCATGGAAGATGTGGGCCTCGCCGATCCGCGCGCACTGCGCCTGGCGCTCGACGCCTGCGAGACCTACGAGCGCCTGGGCTCGCCCGAGGGCGAGCTGGCGCTGGCCGAAGCGGTGATTTATCTCGCCTGCGCGGCCAAGTCGAACGCGGTGTACCTCGCATATAATGAGGCCCGTGCGTTCATCGGTCAGGACAAGTCGCGGCTGGTACCGGAACATTTGCGCAACGCCCCGACCAAGCTGATGCAGGAACTGGGCTACGGGCGCGAATACCGCTATGCGCATGACGAGCCGGATGCCTACGCCGCGGGGGAGCACTATTTTCCGGAAGGCATGGCGGAGATGAACTGGTACCGGCCGACGCCGCGCGGTCTGGAGGCCAGGATAGCGGAGAAGCTCGCCTACCTGCGCGAGCTCGACAAAAAAGCGAAGAAGTCTTGATTGCGGTTTCCCGGACATTCCCATGCTAGATATTCAATCATTGCGTAACGATCTCGAAGGCGCTGCGAACCGGCTCGCGGCGAGACCTTTCCATCTCGATGCCGCGGCGTTCCAGGCGCTGGAGCAGGAGCGCAAGCTGGTGCAGACGCGCACCCAGGAACTCCAGGCCGCGCGCAACAGCCTGGCCAAGCGCATCGGCCAGGCGAAGGGCAAGGGCGAAGACGTCTCGGCGCTGATGCGCGAGGCAGGCGAGGCCAACGCCGAATTGCAGTCCATGGAAGCAAAGCTGCTGCAGGTCCAGGCGAGGCTGCAGGATTTCCTGCTGTTGATACCCAATCTGCCACACGCCAGCGTTCCGCCGGGGCGCTCCGCGGAAGACAACGCCGAAGTGCGCCGCCACGGCACGCCGCGGCAGTTCGATTTTGCGGTGAAAGATCACGTCGACATCGGCGAGGGGATGGGGATGCTCGATTTCGCCACTGCCACCAAGATCAGCGGCGCGCGCTTTTCGCTCATGACCGGGGCGCTCGCGCGCATGCACCGCGCCCTGGCCCAGTTCATGCTCGAAGTGCATACGCAGGAGCACGGCTATACCGAGGTCTACGCGCCTTACCTAGTGAATGCGGCGAGCATGCGCGGCACCGGGCAGCTGCCCAAGTTCGAGGAAGATCTGTTTGCCGTGCCGCGCGGGGAGGAAGGCAAGTTCTATCTGATCCCGACCGCGGAAGTGCCGGTCACCAACATCGTGCGCGACGAGATCGTGCCGCTCGATCGGATGCCGCTCAAATTCGTCTGCCACTCGCCGTGCTTCAGGAGCGAAGCGGGCTCCTATGGCAAGGACACGCGCGGCATGATCCGCCAGCACCAGTTCGACAAAGTCGAGCTGGTGCAGATTGTCCAGCCGGAGAAATCCTACGACAGCCTGGAGCAGTTGACCGGCCATGCGGAGACGATCCTGCAAAGGCTGGAACTGCCGTATCGCGTGATGGCGCTGTGCGCCGGCGACATGGGCTTTTCCGCCGCCAAGACTTACGACCTCGAGGTGTGGCTGCCGGGACAGAATGCCTACCGCGAGATTTCATCGTGCAGCAATTTCGAGGCGTTTCAGGCGCGGCGCATGCAGGCGCGCTTTCGCAACGAGAAAGGCAAACCCGAACTGGTGCATACCCTCAACGGTTCCGCGCTGGCGGTAGGGCGCACCCTGGTGGCGGTAATGGAGAACTATCAGAACGCCGACGGCAGCGTGACGGTCCCGGCGGCGCTGCGGCCCCACCTGGGAGGGCTGGAGCGCATCGCGCGCGGCAGTTGAATATCTGTCTCATCGTATTGCGGGCTTGCTGGTAAAATGCGCCCCGAAGGACGTCCCCCGAGGGGACGTGCCCGGAAAGGTGGCTGAGTGGTCGAAAGCGCCGGACTCGAAATCCGGTGTACGGTTCTCCGTACCGTGGGTTCGAATCCCACCCTTTCCGCCAAACAAAAAAACAGCGACCAACGGTCGCTTTTTTTATTGGCTCCGGCCGCCCTTCCGCTATGCTTGACCCATGTCCGCATCTGCCGTGACCACAGGGCTCATTCAACCGCTGCGACAGGAGCGCGTACTGCTCTGGTGCCTGCTGGCATCGATTGCTTTGCATGCCGTGATTTTGCTCGGAATTTCCCGGAGCGGTGTGCCGGCACCGGAGGCGACACCGCTGTCGGTGCTGACGGCAAGGTTAGCGCCGGCCGCGACGGCGCCGCGCGCGCAGTCGTCATCGCCGCAGCCCGTTCTCGCGCCCCCGTCGCCGCCAAAACCCGCTCCGGCGCCGCGCCCGGCGCTGGCGAAGCCGGTCACTGCGCCTCGGCTGGTCCGGCAACGAGCGCCAGCGGCCGAGACGGCGAAGAGCGCGCCGCCCGCGCCCGAAGCTGCGGCTCCGGCTACCGCTGCGCCGAGCGCAGCGTCAGCCGCGCCAAGCCAGAGGGTGCCCGCGCCGCAGGTGCAGACCGGCATCAAGGCCGGTGCCACGGCCAAGTCCGGCAGCGACATAGACAAGGGGACGCTGGAGCAATATCGCCTGGCCCTGATGGCGGCGGCCGGGCACTACAAGCGCTATCCGGCAGTCGCCATGGAAAAGGGCTGGCAGGGTAGAGTGGACGTGCACATGGAGATCGGCGCCAACGGTATGCTCGCCAGCGCCTCGATCAAGGCCAGCAGCGGCCACGGGATTCTGGACCATCAGGCGATCGACATGCTCAGGAAAGGCAAGACCACGGTAGAAATCCCGGCCAGCCTGCGCGGCCATAAATTCAGCCTCGATGTTCCGGTGATCTTCAGGCTGGACGATGCGGGTCCGTAACGGGCAAGCGTACGCGCAAGAGACGAGTGCCTGCGGGCCACGGTGGCCGCGGGCACGGGGGCTGTCAGCCCGGCGGCGACTCGATAATGCGGCGCGCGCCGCTGTAACGCCGCATCCAGTAGCTGGCGCGCAGGTTGTCGACGCGCACTTCGCCGCCGCTCGAGGGGGCGTGGATGAAGCGGTCCTCGCCCAGGTAAATGCCGACGTGCGAATACGCTCGCCGCTGTGTGTCGTAGAACACCAGGTCGCCCGGCTTGAGCGCGGCGCGCTTTACCGGTTCGCCGACGTGGCTGAGATCGTAGGTGTCGCGCGGCAGCGCCACGCCGGCGCCTTTGCGGTAGGCGTAGCCCACCAGGCCGCTGCAGTCGAAGCCGGATCGCGGCGACAGGCCGCCGCTGCGGTAAGGTGTGCCCAGATAGGCCAAGGCCTGCATGGCCACACTGCTTGCCGCGTCGATCGCCCGGACCACGGGCGCGGTCGCCGCCGGCGGCTCGGTTTCGGTTTGCGGCAGTCGCACCGACTGGCTTGCGCATCCGCCCAGGATGAAGCTAAGGAAGCCGATTAAAAACAGTAGATTATGCCTGTGCATTCAAGTAATCTAGGAGCTATTTTCGAAAAAGTAAAGCAAAAAATTGACGCGACCGGAGTGCGACCGGGGTTTGCGTCGGGCGTTAAGCGTATCCAGTCGCATCCACTAAAGCAGAGACTCATCAATCCATGCCTGTTCCCGCAGATGACCAGCTAGAGGCGGTGTTCGGCGCCGATGGCGCCCTCGGCCGCGCCATCCCCGGCTATCGCCTGCGCCGGCAGCAAGTCGAGATGGCGCGGGCCATCGCCCAGGCTCTGCGCGACAACAGCCTGCTGGTGGCCGAAGCCGGCACCGGCACCGGCAAGACCTTCGCCTACCTGGTGCCGGCGCTGCTGTCGGGCGGCAAGGTCATCATTTCGACCGGCACCAAGAATCTGCAGGACCAGCTCTACAACCGCGACCTGCCCACGGTGCGCGACGCGCTGCAGGTTCCGGTCAGCACGGCGCTGCTCAAGGGTCGCGCCAATTACGTCTGCCATCACCATCTGGAAGGCGCGCTCGCCGATTGGCGCTTCGCCAGCCGCGAGGAGGTGGCGCAGCTGCATCAGATCGCGCGCTGTGCCAAGACGAGCAAATCGGGCGACCGCGCGGAGCTCGCCGACGTGCCCGAAAATGCGTATGCCTGGCAGTCGGCGACGTCGACGCGCGAGAATTGCCTCGGGCAGGACTGCAAACAATACGCCGAGTGTTTCGTCATGGCGGCGCGGCGCGACGCGCTCAGCGCCGACATCGTTGTCGTCAATCATCATCTTTTCTTCGCCGATGTGATGCTCAGGGACGAGGGCGTGGCCGAGCTGCTGCCGGCCTGCAATGCGGTGATTTTCGACGAGGCGCATCAATTGCCGGAAACGGCGACCTTGTTTTTCGGCGAGAACCTGAGTTCGGGCCAGCTGCTCGATCTATGCCGCGATACCCTGGTCGAGGCGGTCGCAGGCGGCGGCGAACTGCCCGCGTTGCGCCCGGTCGTGGCCGCGCTGGAGAAAGCGAGCCGGGATACGCGGCTCGCGCTGCCGCTGGACGCCGCGCGTCTTGCCTATGCCGCGGCCACCGCGAAGGATGCATTCAGGCAGGCGCTCACGGTTCTGGATGACGACCTGAACAAGCTGTCCAATCTGCTGGAGACCCAGGCGCAGCGCGGTGAAGGGCTTGCCAACTGCTGGCGGCGCGCGCTCGATC
>DAIDTN010000014.1 GCA_027457185.1 Burkholderiales bacterium
CAACAGATGCTGGACTTCGGCCTGAAGCACACGGCACGCGAACTGGCGCTGCGCAACGGCGTGCCGCTGTTGCCCGGCAGCGGCCTGCTCGACGATCTCGATCACGCCCGGCGCGAAGCGAACCGCATCGGCTTCCCGGTGATGTTGAAGAGCACGGCGGGCGGCGGCGGCATCGGCATGCAGTTGTGCTGGAACGAACAGGAGGTGCGCGAGGCGTTTCATTCGGTGGAACGGCTGGCGCGCAACAATTTCAGCCAAGGCGGCATCTTCCTGGAAAAATACGTCGAGGTGGCGCGGCACATCGAAGTGCAGATCTTCGGCGATGGCAAGGGCAACGTCGCCGCGCTCGGCGAGCGCGATTGCTCGGTGCAGCGCCGCAATCAAAAAGTCATCGAGGAAACGCCGGCGTCGGGTCTGTCCGATGCCGTACGCGCGCAGCTATACGATGCCGCCGTGCGCCTGGGTCGTGCCGTCAACTACCGTTCCGCGGGCACCGTCGAGTTTGTCTTCGACGTCAAGAGCGACACGTTCTATTTTCTGGAGGTCAACACACGACTGCAGGTTGAACACGGCGTCACCGAACAGGTGAGCGGCGTCGATCTGGTGGAATGGATGGTGCGCACCGCCGCGGGCGCTCCGCCGCCACTGACAGAGTATGTGCATCGCCCCAACGGTCATTCGGTGCAGGTGCGTCTCTATGCGGAAGACCCGGGCAAGCACTTCCAGCCCAGCAGCGGTATGCTGACGGAAGTCGCCTTTCCCGAGAATCTGCGTGTCGATACCTGGGTCGAAACCGGCAGCGAGATCTCGGCATTTTACGATCCGATGATCGCCAAGCTCATCTTCCACGCACCGACCCGCGAACAGGCGATCAGCGGACTCAACGCCGCGTTGGCGCAGACACGCCTCTATGGCATCGAGACCAATCTGGCTTATCTGCGGCAGATACTCGACGATGCCGTGTTCCGCGACGGCAAGCAGTACACGCGCTATCTCAGCAGCGTGCAATTTACACCGCTGACTGCTGAAGTCCTGCAACCGGGCACGCAGTCAATGATCCAGGATTATCCCGGCCGTGTCGGTTACTGGGATGTCGGCGTGCCGCCTTCCGGCCCCATGGATCACTATGCTTTCCGCATCGCCAACCGCATTGTCGGCAACGAGGAAGGCACGGCGGCGCTGGAACTGACGGTGACCGGACCGACGCTGAAGTTTCACTGCGCGACGGTGATCGCACTGACCGGTGCGGCCATGCAGGCGGAACTGGATGGTATGGCCGTGGCGTATGCGCAGCCGATTGCCGTCCAGGCCGGCAGCGTCTTGAAGATGCGCGCCATTCAAGGCGGCGGCAGCCGCACGTATCTCGCCGTGCAGGGCGGCTTCGATGTGCCCGATTACATGGGCAGCAAGGCCACCTTCACCCTCGGTCAGTTCGGCGGTCATGGCGGGCGCACGCTGCGCGTCGGCGATATGCTGCGGCTGAATCGCAGCGCGGCCGATCTGCGGATTTGTCATGCCGCGCCGGCGGAATTAATTCCGCCCTACGATACGCACTGGCGGATCGACGTGATGTACGGGCCGCACGGCGCGCCGGACTTTTTCACCGACGCGGACATCGTCGGCTTCTTCGCCACGGATTGGGAAGTGCACTACAACTCCTCGCGCACCGGCGTGCGCCTCATCGGACCCAAGCCGCAGTGGGCACGGCAGGATGGCGGCGAAGCCGGTTTGCATCCGTCGAACATTCACGACAACGCCTACGCCATCGGCAGCATCGACTTCACCGGCGATATGCCCGTGATCCTCGGGCCCGACGGTCCCAGCCTCGGCGGCTTCGTCTGCCCCGCGACCATCGTCCAGGCCGAGCTGTGGAAAGTCGGCCAACTGAAACCGGGTGACACGATTCGTTTCCGCGTCATCTCGGTCGAGGAAGCCAACCGCCGCGAGCAGGCGCAGGACAGCGCCATCGCGACATTGATGCCCGCGCCGGCAACCGCGACCGGTTATCTGCACGCCGGCGACACCGCCTCACCGATTTTGCATCACAACGAAGCACACGGCGAACAGGTTGCCGTCACCTATCGTCAGGCGGGCGATAAATACCTGCTGGTCGAATACGGCCCGCTGGTGCTGGATCTCACGCTGCGCTTCCGCGTGCATGCGTTGATGGAGTGGCTGACCTCGCAGCGACTGCCCGGCATCGTCGATCTGACGCCGGGCATCCGCTCCTTGCAACTGCACTACGACAGCCGCGTCATCAACCAGCGCGCCCTGCTGGATGCGCTATTGCAGGCCGAGACACAACTGCCCGGCATCGACGCCATGACCGTGCCGAGCCGCATTGTGCACCTGCCGTTGTCCTGGGATGATCCCGCCACCCGGCTGGCGATCGAGAAGTACATGCAGTCGGTGCGCAAGGATGCGCCCTGGTGTCCGAGCAATATCGAGTTCATCCGCCGCATCAACGGGCTCGATTCCATCGATGACGTGATGAACATCGTCTTCCAGGCGAGCTACCTGGTGATGGGGCTGGGCGATGTCTATCTCGGCGCGCCGGTCGCCACGCCGCTCGATCCGCGGCACCGTCTGGTGACGACCAAATACAATCCCGCGCGCACCTGGACGCCCGAGAATGCCGTCGGCATCGGCGGTGCTTATCTGTGCGTCTATGGCATGGAAGGTCCCGGCGGTTATCAATTCGTCGGCCGCACCGTGCAGATGTGGAACCGTTATCGGCAGACCGGCGACTTCACCGGCGGCAAGCAATGGCTGTTGCGCTTCTTCGATCAGATCCGATTCTATCCGGTGTCCGGTGAAGAACTGCTGGCGATGCGCGCTGACTTTATGCACGGGCGCTTTCAGCTCCGGGTGGAACCGACCGAACTCAAACTCAGCGGCTATCGCCGCTTTCTGGATGATAATCGCGCCGCCATCCTCGCTTTCAAAACCCGGCAGCAGGCCGCCTTCGATGCGGAGCGCGAACGTTGGGAAAGCAGCGGCAAGGCGCATTACGCGGCGGACCCGGCGGGCGCCGCCGCCACCGCCGATGCCGCACTCGATCTGCCGGCCGGGTGCATGGCGCTGGCGTCACCCGTTACCGGCAGTGTCTGGCAGATCGCGGTGCAGGTCGGCGACCGCGTGGAGGCGGGCGATGAGTTGCTGGTGGTCGAGGCGATGAAAATGGAAATTCCGATTAAGGCGGATGAGGCTGGCACCGTGGTGGAAGTTCTGTGTGCGCAGGGCAGTGCCGTGTCGGCGGGCCAGGCCTTGCTGATTGTCAAACCGGATGCCACCGCATGATAAATGCGGACATGAGTCTGGAGATCGCCACGCTGCGCGCCGCGTATCTCAGTCGTCGTCTCACGCCGGAGCAGGTAGTCGAACAAGTGCTGGCGCGCATCGCGCAGACCGACGAACACCACGCCTGGATTCATCGTCAGCCGCGCGCGACGGTGCTCGACTATGCAATACGTCTGCGCGACATCGATCCCGCAGCGCTACCTTTGTACGGCGTGCCCTTCGCCATCAAGGATAATATCGATCTGGCCGGCACGCCAACCACCGCCGCGTGTCCGGAATACGCCTACACACCGCCGCAATCCGCCGCCGTTGTTCAGCTGCTTATCGATGCCGGTGCGATACCCGTCGGCAAAACCAATCTCGATCAGTTCGCCACCGGTCTGGTCGGCACGCGCTCGCCGTATGGCGCGGGCCGCAACAGTTTCGATCC
>DAIDTN010000015.1 GCA_027457185.1 Burkholderiales bacterium
GGGGCGACCGACCGATCGTACCCGAGGGCGCGACCGTGGTCGAAGCCGGCGATGAAGTGTTCTGCCTCGCCGCCAGCCAGAATATCCGCAAAGTAATGCAGGAACTGCGCCGCCAGGACAAGCCAGTGCGCCGGGTCATGATCGCCGGTGGCGGCAACATCGGCCTGAGGCTGGCGCGCGCGCTCGAGCGCGATTACACGGTTAAGATCGTCGAGCACAACAAGCGCCGCTGCGAAGAGTTGTCGACACGGCTAGATACGACGCTGGTGCTGCACGGCGACGTCACCGATGAATCGCTGCTCGAAGCCGAGAACGTCGAAGAGATGGATCTGTTCGTCGCCGTGACCAATGACGACGAGAACAACATCATGAGCTGCCTGCTCGCCAAGCGCATGGGCGCGCGCCGGGTAGTCGCCCTGATCAACCGGCGCTCGTACGTGGACCTGCTGCAATCGGGGCAGATCGACATCGCCATCTCCCCGGCGCAGGCAACCATAGGCTCGCTGCTGGCGCATGTCCGCCGCGGCGACATCACCGAGGTGCACTCGCTGCGCCGCGGTGCGGCAGAGGCGCTGGAGGCGGTGGTGCACGGCGATTCGGCATCCTGCCGCGTGGTCGGGCGGCAAATCGACGAGATCGAATTGCCCAAGGGCACGACCATCGCCGCAGTCGTACGCGGCGAAGACGTGTTGATGGCCCATCACGATACTGTGATTCAGACCGGCGACCACGCCATCGTGTTCGTCACCAACAAGAAAATGGTGCCAAAAGTGGAAAAGTTATTCCAGGTCAGCGCAGGCTATCTCTGAGCTAAGAACCCCTCCAATGGTTCGAATTCTTGCCGTTCTTAACGCGCTCAGCGTGGTTGTCATGATTTTCGCTCTGTGCCTGTTTTTCCCGCTCGCCTGGTCCTTTATCCTAGGCGATGCCGCGCAAACCGCCTACGACCACGCCATTTTTCTGACCGCGTCTGTCGGCGTATTGCTGTGGCTGACGACGCGCAGGAAGCGGCGCGAGTTGCAGCCGCGCGACGGCTTTCTCCTGGTGGCACTGGTATGGACCGTGCTGCCCGCGTTCGCCACACTGCCGCTGCTGTTCTACCTGCCGCAGCTGTCTTTCACCCATGCCTATTTTGAGACGGTGTCCGGCCTCACCACGACCGGAGCGACGGTGCTCTCCGGCCTGGACGCGCTGCCGCCGTCGATCAACATCTGGCGCACCTTTCTCGTCTGGATCGGCGGCATGGGTGTGATCGTGCTGGCCGTGGCCGTCCTGCCGTTGCTGGGCGTGGGCGGCAGCCAGATCTACAAGGCCGAAACACCCGGGCCGATGAAAGACACCAAGCTGACACCGCGCATCGCCGAAACCGCCAAGGGGTTGTGGCTGGTGTATTTTATGATCACCGTTGCCTGTCTCCTCGCTTACCGTATCGCGGGCATGAACTGGCTCGACGCCATGATGCATGCCTTCAGCACCATCGGCCTGGGCGCCTTCTCCTCGCACGACGCGAGCTTCGCCTATTGGAACTCGCCGGCAATCGAGATGGTATCCATCTATTTCATGCTGCTTGCGGGCATGAACTTCGGCACCCACTTCCTCGCGTGGCGACGCTGGAGCTTCGGCCCTTACGTGCGCGATCCGGAGGCTTGGTTATACCTGCTGGTGGTGCTAGGCAGCGTGCTCGGCGTTGCGTATTACTTGCTCGCCAACCAGCCCTATCCCGATTTCTGGACGGCTCTGCGCTATTCCGCTTTCAACGTGGTTTCCGTAGCCACCACCACCGGTTTTTCCAACACCAACTTCAACCTGTGGCCAATCTTCGCGCCTATCTGGATGCTGTTTCTGTGCAGCTTCGCCACCTGCTCGGGCTCGGCCGGGGGCGGCATCAAGATGATCCGCGCCGAGTTGATGGCGCGCCAGGCGGTGCGCGAATTGACGCGCATCATCCATCCGCGTGCAGTGGTGCCGGTAAAACTGGGGGGCGTTCCGGTTGAAAACAACATCATCTTCGCCGTGCTTGCCTTCATCCTGGTATATAACGGCGCGGTCATCGCCATGACCATGCTGCTCGCCGCCTCCGGTCTGGACATCATCACCGCGTTTTCCGCCGTGATCGCGTGCATCAACAATACCGGTCCGGGTTTGAATCAGGTGGGGCCGGCCTCGACCTATGCGGGACTGAACGATTTCCAGATCTGGATCCTCACATTCGCCATGCTGCTCGGACGGCTGGAACTGTTCACCCTGCTGGTGGTATTCACGCCAGGATTCTGGCGCAAATGATCAGCGCCGCAGCTTGAATGAGGTAATGAACATGTCGATGTCGGCCGTCGCCACGCTATTGCGCTCGCCGACGTAGGCGATCTGATACAAACGGTTGCCAGCCACGACAAAACGCGCTTTCAGCTGCACGCGCCGCGCGCCGGTCCGGCCTTCGGCGTAGACCTGCCGCCCCGGCAATCCGGCGATCAGGACTTTCTCTTCGGAATGCGTGCTGGCGCCGATGTTGCGCAGCAGCGCATCGCGCTCCGCATCCATTTGCTCGCGCCCATGTTCGCCGGTTAGCGCCGCTGCGGGATAATCGGTATAGGCGACCGCCATGGTTGCCTGCTTCAGGCTGACCGCGTACATCGTCATGGTGAGCGCGCCGGCCGCCGTGTTGAGCGTGCGCGTCTCGCGGCTCGCCTTACCTGGCAACAGCACGGTAAAGCGCGCCTCGGGCACCGACAGTTCGCGCCAGTCGAGTTCCGGCGCGCAAGCTGCGAGCGCGAGCAGCGCGCAGGCGATAACGAAGCTAAGCGCTGCGAAGCGGTACTTCAATCGCGCCCTACTTCGCCGCGATCACCGCGATCTCGACCAGCATGTCGGCGGCCGCAAGTTTGGCTTCGACGCAGGCGCGCGCCGGCAGGTTATTCGCATCGACCCAGGCGAGCCAGGCCTGGTTCATCTCCTCGCGCATGCGCATGTCGGCGAGCCAAATCTGCGCCGATACGATCTTCGACTTGTGGCTGCCGGCTTGCGCCAGCAGTGCATCGATGCGGCCGAGAATCTCTTCGGTCTGCGCCTTGACTGTAGCCGGGCGCTTGTCGGCGACGGTGCCGGCGACATAGACCATACCGTTGGCTTCGACGGCGCCTGAAAGGATTTTTGCGGGCTGGTGGCGGACAATGCTCATAGATAATTCCTCAGGTCACGTCGTGGTGGATCGGACGGCGTCGTACGCCAGCACCGGCGCCAGCCATCTTTCGATGTCAGACAGCGGCAGCCGCTTGCGCCGGGCGTAATCCTCGGCCTGATCGGGCCCGATCTTGCCGACGGCGAAGTATTGCGATTCCGGATGCGAGAAATAGAATCCACTCACCGCCGCCGCGGGCCACATGGCGTAGCTCTCGGTCAGCGCTATGCCGATCTTCGCTGCGCCCAGCAGCCGGAACAAATCGCCCTTCTCGGTGTGGTCGGGGCAGGCGGGATAACCCGGCGCCGGGCGGATGCCGCGATATTCTTCGCGGATCAAGGCGTCGTTGTCCAGCGTTTCATCCGCAGCATAGCCCCAGAACTCGCGCCGCACGCGTCGGTGCAAATGCTCGGTGAACGCCTCGGCCAGGCGGTCGGCCAGGGACTTCAGCATGATCGCGCTGTAGTCGTCGTGCCGGGCCTCGAATTCCTTCACCCGCGCCTCGATGCCGATGCCGCTGGTGGCGGCGAAAGCGCCGAGATAGTCCTTCACCCCAGAGGCCTTCGGCGCGACGAAGTCGGCGAGACAGTAATTCGGCTTGCCCGCGGGTTTCTGCGCCTGCTGGCGCAGGTTGTGAAAACGCATCGCCACCTGGCTGCGCGATTCGTCGGTGTAAATCTCGATGTCGTCGCCCACGCTGTTGGCGGGAAATAATCCGATGACCGCATTTGCGACTAGCCATTTCTCGGAGATGATTCTCTTCAGCATTGCCTGGCCTTCAGCCAGCACGTTGCGCGCCGCCTCGCCCACCAGCGGATCCTGCAGGATCCTCGGGTAGGGTCCGGACAACTCCCAGGTCTGGAAAAAGGGCGACCAGTCGATATGGCTGGCGATCGCAGCCAAGCTGTAATCGCGAAACTCCCTCACGCCGATGAACCCGGGCGCCGGCGGCGCATACGCCGACCAGTCGGTGTTGAAGGCGTTCGCGCGCGCCTGCGCGATCGAGAGCAGGGCCGCGCGCGGGGTTTTGGAGGCGTGCTGGGTGCGGATCTTGGCGTAATCGGCGCGCACCGAGCGCGCGTATTCGTCGCGCTGTCCGTCCGACAACAGGCTCGAGCACACGCTCACCGAGCGCGATGCGTCCGGCACGTAGACAGTCACACCGCTGTAATTGGGCGCAATTTTCACCGCGGTGTGCACGCGCGAAGTGGTGGCGCCGCCGATCAAGAGCGGGATGGTGAAGCCCTCGCGCTCCATTTCATGCGCCACGTGCGCCATCTCTTCGAGCGAAGGCGTGATCAGTCCCGACAGGCCGATGATGTCGCATTTCTCCTCGCGCGCCACCTGCAGGATCC
>DAIDTN010000016.1 GCA_027457185.1 Burkholderiales bacterium
ATATTCAGCCTTTGCCCGACCTCGCACGATGGCTGCGCGCAGCCGAACTCGAGGGCGACCCCGATTCGATACTGCTGCGGCGGGTGATCGACCAGAACGGGCGCTCACGCGCTTTCGTCAACGGCCGGCCGGCTACGCAGAGCCAGTTGCGTGAGGCCGGCGAATGGCTAGTCGATATTCACGGCCAGCATGCGCACCAATCCATGCTCAAGGACGATGCCCAGCGCGTGCTGCTCGATGCGCATGCCGGCCTCGCGCCGCTCTCGGCCGAGGTGGCGCAGGCGTACCGGCACTGGCAGCAGCTGGCGCAGGCGCGCAGCGAGTACGAGACCCACGCGGCGCAACGCAATGCCGAACGCGAGCAGCTGCAGTGGCAAGTGCAGGAACTGGAGCGCCTGGCCTTGCTGCCGGACGAATGGGAGGCAGTGCAGTCCGAGCACACCCGCCTGGCGCACGCAGCCGGCCTGATCGAGGGCGTGTAGGTGGCGCTCGATACGCTATCCGAAGCCGATGCTGCCTGCCTGCCGCTGCTCTCCGGCGCCAGCACGCGCCTGGAGGCGCTGTTAGGCTACGACGCGTACCGGGGCGAGGCGCTGGAGCTGATCCGCTCGGGCGAGACGCAGGTGCAGGAGGCGGTGTATGCCCTGCGTCGTTACGCGGACCGGGTAGAGCTGGATCCGCAGCGGCTGGCCGCGGTCGAGGCGCGCATGGAGGCGATTCACGGCAGCGCGCGCAAACTCCGCCTGGCGCCGCAGGAATTGCCCGCGCACCTGCTGCGCTTGCAGATCCGCCTGACCGAGCTCGAGATCGCGTCGAACCTGGAGGCCCTGGTGAGGGAGGAGCAACAGGCGCGCAGCAGCTACTTCGAACTGGCGGCGAAGCGCGGCGCCGGTAGGAAAAAAGCCGCCGCCAAGCTCGGCAAGGAGGTTACGCGCGCGATGCAGGACCTGGCGATGGCCGGCGGCAGGTTCGAGGTCGGGCTCAAGCCCTACCCGCCCGAAGGCAGCGTGCACGGCTCGGAACAGATCGAGTTTCTGGTCGCGGCCAACCCGGGGATGGACGCGCGTGCGCTGGCCAAGGTGGCTTCCGGCGGCGAACTGTCGCGCATCAGCCTGGCGATCCAGGTGATTACCAGCAAGGCGGCACTGGTGCCGACGCTGATTTTCGACGAGGTGGACGCCGGCATCGGCGGCGGCGTGGCCGAGATTGTCGGTCGCCAGCTCAAAATGCTTGGGCGCGAGCGCCAGGTGCTGTGCGTGACGCACCTGCCGCAGGTGGCGGCGCAGGCCGATCGGCAGTGGTCAGTGAGCAAATTCGGCGTCGAGGGCAGGGTGAAGACCATGGTTTCGGTGCTCGACCAGAAGGGGCGCATCGAGGAGGTGGCGCGCATGCTCGGCGGGACGGAAATCACCGCAACCACGCGCAAACATGCTGCGGAAATGCTGAGTCTGCGCTAAGCTTGCGAAAACCGGTTCTTTGTGACAGGCAGGGGGGCGATGATGCGTGAATTTAAGGGATACAAATCGGCAGCGGGCTCGACGCGGGTAATTGCGATGGTGGTGCTGGTGGTGATACTCGTCTGCGCCTATGTCGCACTGGATTTCTATACCAGCGGGCAGCAGAACGCGAGCATGGTGGAAGGACGCGGCGGTGCCATCGTCGGCGCGCTATCTGCATACAAACGCGAAACCGGCAGCCTGCCCGATGCGCTGGAAAAACTCGTACCCAAGTACCTGCCGGCACTGGCCGCCTGTCCCAACGGCCAACCCTACGCCTACAAGCCAGCCGGCGCGGAATTCACGCTCACCTGTCAGGACGTGTTGTTCAAGTCCAAGCCTTATCAGTACGATTCAAAATCGCGGTCGTGGGCGGGGTAGCCTGGGGCCCTTTAGCGCCTGCCGCCCCGGCTGCGCTACGGGTTCGCATGCGGCGCGGTTTGTGCGGCTCGCTGCGTTGAGATAGAATGCGCGTGCATTTAGGCGCGTAGCTCAGCTGGTTAGAGCATCACCTTGACATGGTGGGGGTCGTTGGTTCGAGTCCAATCGCGCCTACCAAATTTCTCCCGGCAGTTCGTCGATGCACCAAGGGTCCGCAGAGACTCGCCAGGGACCGATTTGGAGCACAGTCGCAGCTTATCCCGCGGCGGTCCTGAAATCATATCCGTCTAGTATGCGACTAAGTCACGCGCTGTCGCGCCGCCCAAAAAACATATAAAAATGGCGCGCGCGTACAGTTCTCCTGCGCTTTTTTGATCTAACGCAAACATTATCGTCCGCACTGTGGCAGCTTAGGCCATCTTGTTCATTTAAGCTGAGGAGAGGTCCATGAATCTGAAAGCCACAATCGCGTTCGCAGCCCTGGCTGCGGCGCTTTCGGTCGGTGCGGCGTATGCGCAGCAGCCGATTGTGATCAAGTTCAGCCACGTGGTGGCGGAAAACACGCCGAAAGGAAAAGGCGCGCTGAAGTTCAAGGAACTGGCCGAGTCCCGCACCAAGGGGCGGGTCAAAGTCGAGGTCTACCCCAACAGCACACTGTTCAAGGACGGCGAAGAGATGCAGATGTTGCAGCTCGGCAACGTGCAGATGCTCGCGCCTTCGGTGTCCAAGTTCGGGCCGCTCGGGGTGCGCGCGTTCGAAGTGTTCGACCTGCCCTTTATCTTCGACAACGACAAAGAACTGCACAACGTGACCCAGGGGCGCATCGGCCAGCAGCTGTTCAAGATGCTCGAGAGCAAGGGCATCATCGGCCTGGCCTACTGGGACAACGGCTTCAAGCAGATGAGTTCCAACAAACCGCTCAGAACGCCGGCCGACTTCCGCGGCCAGAAGCTGCGCATCCAGTCCTCCAAGGTGCTCGATGGCCAGATGCGCGCGCTCGGCGCAACGCCGCAGGTGATGGCGTTCTCCGAAGTGTATCAGGCGCTGCAGACCGGGGTCGTTGACGGCGATGAGAACACCTGGTCGAACATCTATACGCAAAAGTTCTACGAGGTGCAAAAGTACATCACCGTATCCAATCACGGCGTGATCGAATATGCGGTGATCGTCAACAAGAAGTTCTGGGACGGGCTGCCCGCGGACATACGCGCCACGCTCGACGGCGCGATGAAGGACGCGACCACCTACGCCAACGAAATCGCCAAGCAGGAGAACGACGAAGCGCTGGAAAAAATCAAGGCCTCGGGTAAGTCGCAGATCATCACCCTGACGCCGGACGAGAAGAAGGCCTGGAAAAAGGCGGAACTGAAGGTGCACCGCGAGAACGAGGCCACGATCGGCAAGAATCTGATCCAGGAAATCTACAAGGACACCGGCTTCGATCCCACCAAGCTGTAATCCCCAAAAAGGGCCGCCGCCGGTCGTGCGCGGCGGCCAGCGCACAGGGCCTGTTTGCGGTCGCCGCGCGATGCGCGGCTTCCGATCGTTAACCGGTCGTAAAAGGAGACGAGCTTGAACAAGGTGCTCGACCATCTGGAGGAGTGGCTGATCGCATTCCTGATGGGTGGCGCGACGATCGTGATTTTTGTCGCCGTTGTCCATCGTTACGCCTCGGGGATTCCCTGGCCTGCGCTCCAGGACTGGCTCCTGACCGTCAATATGTCCTGGGCGCAGGAACTGTGCATTTACATGTTCGTCTGGATGGCCAAGTTCGGCGCGGCCTATGGCGTGCGTACCGGCATCCACGTAGGCGTGGATCTGCTGGTTAAGCAGCTGCCCGAACGCATCCGCAAGAAGGTGATTCTCTTCGGGCTCCTCGCCGGTGCACTGTTCACCGGCGTGGTCGGCACGTTCGGCGCCAAGTTCGTCTGGGATATGGCGCACACCGAGCAGGTCTCTCCCGACATGGAGCTGCCAATGTGGATCGTGTTTCTCGCGATTCCCTGCGGCTCCTACCTGATGTGCTACCGCTTCCTGCAGGTCGCCTGGAGCTTCTGGCGCACCGGTGAACTGCCGCATCACGACGAGAGCCACGTCGAAGGCATCGACGTTTCGGCCGATGCAATGCCGGCGTCGAAGGCAAATGCGCAATGAACGCTGCGATCATTTTCGGATTGCTCGTCGTGCTGATGATCACCGGCATGCCGATCTCCATTGCGCTCGGCCTCACCGTGCTGACATTCGTTTTTACGATGACCCACGTTCCGATCGAGTCGGTGGCGCTGAAGCTTTTCACCGGTATCGAGCGTTTCGAGATTATGGCGATCCCGTTCTTCATTCTGGCCGGCGGCTTCCTGACCCGTGGTGGCGTGGCGCGGAAGATGATCAATTTCGCCACCTCTATGATCGGGCACTGGCACGGCGGACTCGCGCTCGCCGGCATCCTCGCGTGCGCGATGTTCGCGCTGGTGTGCGGCTCGAGCGTCGCCACCGTGGTGGCGATCGGCTCCATCATGTTGCCCGAGATGGTGCGGGCCGGCTATCCGATGCGCTTCGGCGCGGGTGTCATCACGGTCGCGGGCTCGCTCGGTATCCTGATGCTGCCCTCGATTCCGAAAGTAATTTACGCGATCGCTACCAACACCTCGATCGGCGCGCTGTTCGTAGCGGGGCTCGTGCCGGGGATCATCCTGACCACGATGCTGTGCGCGGTTACCTGGTTCATCGCGAAAAAGCGCGGATACCCCCGCATGCGGAAGGCGAGCTGGGGAGAGCGCTGGAGGGCGTTCCGCGACAGCGTCTGGGGTCTGATGTTGGTGGTCATCATCATCGGCGGCATCTATTCGGGGATATTTACCGCGACGGAAGCGGCCGCGATGAGTGCGGTGTACGCGTTTTTCATTTCGGTATTCGTGTACAAGGCGATGCCGCTGAGGGACACCTTCAAGGTGCTGCTGAGTGCCGCAAATATGAGCGCGATGCTGCTCTATATAATTACTAACGCGGCGCTGTTCTCGTTCATCCTGACTGACGAGAACATTCCGCACGCGCTCGCGGACTGGATCCTCGGCAACAATCTCGGGCTCATAGGCTTCCTGCTGCTCGCGAACGTGCTGCTGCTCATCGCGGGCAATTTCATGGATCCGTCTTCCATTATTCTTATCATGGCGCCGATCCTTTATCCCGCCGCGATCGCGCTCGGCGTCAATCCCGTGCATCTTGGCATTCTGATCGACGTCAACATGGAGGTCGGGCTCTGCCATCCACCGGTCGGGCTCAATCTGTACGTCGCCAGCGGCATCAGCAAGCTCGGCATCACGGAACTCACCGTCGCCGTTTGGCCCTGGCTCCTGACCATGCTGGTATTCCTCGTCATGGTGACTTATATGCCGGAGATGTCGCTCTGGTTGCCGCGGCTGCTCAAAATGATGTAGCCAAGATCGCGAGCCGGACAGTCTCCGGTCGGCTCACCGCTGGATCGGCTATCGAGATTCGCCGCTATAAGACGTCAGTGCCTTCATGTAGTTGCTGCGCTCGAACGCGGCCGGGTCGGGGCAGGCCTGCTGGCTGAGCGAGCCCTTCATCTGCTCGACCGAGGCATATTCGCGCGCGTTCATCCATTTTTCGACGCCGCCGACCAGGGTGGCGACATGCTTGGGCCCGTTGCGCAACAGGCTGCTCGCTACCATGACGCAGTCAGCTCCGGCCAGCAGCAGTTTGAGCACGTCCTCCGCGGTATGCGCGCCGCCGGTGGCGGCCAGGCTCGCCTTGATGCGCCCGCGCAGGATGGCGATCCAGCGCAGCGCCAGGCGCAGTTCGTCGGAAGTGGACAGCACGAGATGCGGCGTCACCTCGAGTTCTTCGAGCAGAATGTCAGGCTGTAGGAAGCGGTTGAACAGCACCAGGCCCGAGGCGCCGGCCTCCGCGAGCCGCGTCGCCATATTGGCCATGGCGCTGAAGTAGGGCGACACCTTCACCGCGACGGGTATCGAAACCATGCTGCGTACCGAGGCCACCAGTTCGACATAGCGCTTTTCCACAGAGGCGCTGGTGTCGTCCTGGCCGGTGGCCAGGAAATAGACATTCAGTTCGATCGCGTCGGCGCCGGCCTGCGCGAACTGTTTGGCGATGTGCGTCCAGCCGCCCGGCGTGTGGCCGTTCAGGCTGGGTATCACCGGTACCGCGAGCGAGCGCTTCGCCTCCTCGATCAGCTTCAGGTATTGGTCCGGGCCGGTGTTGTAATTCTGCATCTCCGGAAAGAAGCCGCGCGCCTCCGGCGACAGTTCCGCTCCCGCGAGCATCAGGTTGTGGGTGGCCATTTCCTCGTGCTCGATCTGCTCCTCGAACAGCGACGGCAGCACCACGGCGGCGATGCCGGCGTCCTCCAGGCGCTTGAGGTTGTCGATCGAACCGGTCATGGGCGACGCCGCGGCCACAATGGGATTCCTGAGCTCGAGGCCCAGATACCGGCTGCGTAGATCGGCGCTCATTATTGAACCTCCTTCGGGGTTGGAGCGGCCACTGCGGCAGGCGCGTTGTCGCCAATCTGTTCGTCTTCGCAGTCCTCGGTAACCGTACGGTGTACGCCGGCCACTTGCTCGTACAGCCGCCAGCGCTCGTCGGCGTCGGACTGCGCTTCCTTCGCCAATTGCTTCGCGCGCTCCGGATCGGCCTGAGCGAGCATGGCGTAACGGCCTTCCTTCATGGTGAAGCTCTCGACCGGCATCGTCGGCTTGCGCGAATCGAGCTTCAGCGGCTGGTTCGCGCCACCCATCCCCAGACGCGGATCGTAGTGATACAGCGTCAGATAGCCGCTCTTGACCGCGTCGCGCTGGTGGCTCATGCCGGTGGTCATGTCGATGCCGTGCGCAATGCAGTGGCTGTAGGCGATGATCAGCGACACGCCCGGCCAGGACTCCGCTTCCTGGAAGGTGCGCACCGTTTGCACCGGATTCGCGCCCATCGCCACCTGCGCGACGTATACGTTGCCGTAGGCCATGGCGATCATGCCCAGATCCTTTTTGCCCGAGGCCTTGCCCGCCGCGGCGAACTTCGCCACGGCGCCGCGCTGCGTGGACTTCGAGGCTTGGCCGCCGGTATTGCTGTACACCTCGGTGTCGAGCACGAGGATGTTGACGTTCCGCCCCGAGGCAAGCACGTGGTCCAGGCCGCCATAGCCGATGTCGTAGGCCCAGCCGTCGCCGCCGACGATCCACACGCTGCGCGTGATCAGGCTGTCGGCGACTGCCAGCAGTTGTTGCGCCCGCGGCGAATCGATTTGACACAGGATGGACTTGAGTTCGGCTACGCGCTTGCGCTGCTTGCGAATCTGCTCATCGGAATCCTGTTGCGCCTGCAGCAGCGAGTCCGCCAGGCTGTCGCCGATTTCCCCGTTCAATGCACGCACCAGCGACTGCGCCAGGTCGCGTTGCGAATCCAGCGCGAGGCGCATGCCCAGGCCGAATTCGGCGTTGTCTTCGAACAGGCTGTTGGCCCAGGCTGGACCCTGGCCGGCGCTGTTCTGCGCCCAGGGCGTAGAGGGCAGGTTGCCGCCGTAGATCGACGAGCAGCCGGTGGCGTTGGCGACCAGCAGATGATCGCCGTAGAGTTGCGACAGCAGCTTCAGATACGGCGTTTCGCCGCAGCCTGAGCAGGCGCCGGAGTATTCGAACAGCGGCGTGCGCAGCTGCGATCCCTTCAGCATATCGATGGCGTCCGACGCAGGGCGCGTTTCGGGCAGCGACAGGAAGAACGCGTAATTGCGTTGCTCGGCCTCGAGGTGGTCGAGCTTGGGCTCCATGTTGATGGCCTTGTGTTTGACCATCGCCTTGCTTCGCGTCGGGCAGATGTCGACGCAAATGCCGCAGCCGGTGCAGTCGTCCGGCGCCACTTGCAGGGTGTAAGCCCAGCCCTGGAACGCGCCGCCTTCCTTGCTGCGCCAGGGCACGCTCTTGAAGCCCGCCGGCGCGCCTTTCAATTGATCGGGCGAATACACATTCATGCGGATGGCCGCGTGCGGGCACATCAGCGGGCACAGGGCGCACTGGGTGCAGATTTCCTCGTCCCAGATCGGAATTTCGTGTGCGATGCTGTGCTTTTCCCACTGCGAGGTCGCGGTGGGGAAGGTGCCGTCGACCGGCAGCGCCGACACCGGCAGCAGATCGCCCTTGCCATCGAGCATCATCGCGGTGACGCGCTGGACGAAATCGGGGGCTGCGCGCGGCACGACCGGCCGGCGGCGCAGCTCGGAGTCGGCATTCCCGGGCACCTTGACTTCGCGCAGGGCGGCAAGGGATTGGTCCACGGCAGCGAAGTTGCGGTGCAAAACGGATTCGCCGCGCTTGCCGTAGGTTTTGCGGATCGAGGACTTGATTTTCTCGATTGCCTCGTCGCGCGGCAGGATGCCGGAAATGGCGAAAAAGCAGGCTTGCGTGACGGTATTGATACGGCCGGCGAGGCCCGCCTCCTTTGCCACCGCGAGCGCGTCGACGACGTACATCTTGAGTTTCTTCGCGACAATCTGTTCCTGCGCCTCGCGCGGGAGCTTGTCCCAGACGTCCTCAGGCCCATAGGGGCTGTTCAGCAGGAAGGTGGCGCCGGGGCGCGCCACCGACAGCACGTCCAGCTTGGACATGAATTCGAACTGGTGGCAGGCGACGAAGTCGGCCTCGCGGATCAGATAGGTCGATTCGATCGGCCTCGGTCCGAAGCGCAGGTGCGAGATGGTGACCGCACCCGACTTCTTGCTGTCGTAGACGAAATAGCCTTGCGCAAACAGCGGCGTGTTCTCGCCGATGATTTTCACCGAATTCTTGGTCGCGCC
>DAIDTN010000017.1 GCA_027457185.1 Burkholderiales bacterium
GCGCCACTGTTTTTTCTCCCAGTCAAGAATAATGGCCTGGATATTTTCACTACCTCTGCGTCCTCTGCGGCCCCCCGATTTGCCTGCCGCCACACCCGCCGACTCTGGTAAAGTAGCCACACTATGACCCCCGGCTTCGTCCATCTGCACGTGCATACCGAATACTCTTTGGTGGACGGACTGGTGCGCGTCAAGCCGCTGGTGGCGGCCTGTGCGGCGGCGGGGATGCCGGCCTGCGCGGTGACCGATCAGTCCAATCTGTTCGCCATGGTGAAGTTCTACCGGGCGGCGCAATACGCCGGCGTCAAGCCGATCATCGGTGTCGAGTTGTGGGTGCGCGATGCGCGGCGCAAGGATGAGGCGGCGCGGCTGGTGTTGCTGTGCCAGAACCGGGAAGGCTACCTCAATCTCACGCGGCTGGTCACGCGCAGTTATCTGGAAGGCCAGGTGCGCGGTATTCCCGGCATCGACAAAAGCTGGTTAGCCGGACACAGCGATGGCCTGATCGCGCTGTCCGGCGGGCGCGAGGGCGATGTCGGCCGCGCGCTGCTGGCGAGCCAGCCGGAACGCGCCGAGCAATTGCTGCGCGACTGGCTGGCGCTGTTTCCGCAACGTTATTACCTGGAACTCACCCGCACCGGCCGCATGGGCGAGGAGGAGTACCTGCACGCGGCCGTCACGCTCGCCTCGACCTGCGATGCGCCGGTGGTCGCCACAAACGATGTGCGTTTTCTCGCCCGCGAAGAATCCGAAGCGCACGAGGCGCGCGTCTGCATTCAGGACGGCCGCACCCTCAATGACCCGCGCCGTCCGCGCCATTACAGCGAACAGCAGTATCTGCGTGGCCCGGCGGAGATGGCGGAGCTGTTCGTCGACATTCCCGAGGCGCTGGCCAACAGCGTCGAGATCGCGCGGCGCTGCAATCTGGAGCTGACACTGGGCGAGAATGTCCTGCCGGAATTCCCGGTGCCGGCCGGCATGGACGTGAACGAGTTCCTGCGCACCGAATCGCATCAGGGGCTGGAACAGCGCCTGCAACGCATTCTGGCCGGTGTCGCCGATGTGGAAACGACGCGCGCTGAATATGTCGCGCGCCTGAATCTGGAGCTCGATGTCATCATCGGCATGGGCTTCCCCGGCTACTTTCTGATCGTCGCCGACTTCATCCGCTGGGCGCGCAACAACGGCGTGCCGGTCGGCCCCGGCCGCGGCTCGGGCGCGGGCTCGCTGGTGGCGTATGCGCTCGGCATCACCGATCTCGATCCGATTCACTATGACCTGCTGTTCGAGCGCTTCCTGAATCCGGAGCGCGTGTCGATGCCGGATTTCGACGTGGACTTCTGCAGGGAAGGCCGCGACCGCGTCATCGAATATGTCGCCGAACGCTACGGCCGCGAGCGCGTCTCGCAGATCATCACCTACGGCAGCATGGCGGCCAAGGCGGTGGTGCGCGATGTCGGGCGCGTGCTCGGTCATCCTTATGGCTTCGTCGATCGCATCGCCAAGCTGATTCCGTTTGAACTTGGCATCACGCTCGACAAAGCGCTGGAACAGGAAGACGAACTGCGCCGTCTCTATAAGGACGATGACGATGTCCACACGCTGATCGATCTGGCGCGTTCGCTGGAAGGTCTGGCGCGCAACGCCGGCAAGCACGCCGGCGGCGTGGTGATCGCGCCTTCGCGATTGACCGACTACACGCCGCTCTATTGCGAGCAGGGCAGCACGGCGACGGTCACGCAGTTCGACAAGGACGATGTCGAGGCCGTCGGTCTCGTCAAGTTCGACTTCCTCGGCCTGCGCACGCTGACCATCATCGATTGGGCCGTGCAGACCATCAACCGCGCCCGCGCCGCGAGCGGCGAGGCGCTGCTCGACATCACCGCGCTGCCCATGGACGATGCGCCCAGCTTCGATCTGCTGAAGCGCTGCGCCACCACCGCCGTATTTCAACTCGAATCGCGCGGCATGAAGGATCTGATCAAGCGCCTGCAGCCGGATACTTTCGAAGAGATCATCGCGTTGGTGGCGCTGTTCCGTCCCGGTCCCTTGCAGTCCGGCATGGTGGACGACTTCATCGCGCGCAAACACGGCCGGCAGGTCGTCGAATACCCGCATCCCGATGTCGAGCCGATCCTCAAGCCGACCTACGGCGTGATTCTGTACCAGGAACAGGTGATGCAGATCGCGCAGGTGCTGTCCGGCTACACGCTGGGCGGGGCCGATATGCTGCGCCGCGCCATGGGCAAGAAGAAGCCCGAGGAGATGGCCAAGCAGCGCGCCATCTTCGTCGATGGCGCCAAGGCGCGCGGCGTGGCAGAGGCGACGGCGACCTACATCTTCGACCTGATGGAAAAATTCGCCGGCTACGGTTTCAACAAATCGCACTCGGCCGCGTATGCGCTGGTGTCATATCAGACCGCCTGGCTGAAAACGCATTATCCGGCCGCCTTCATGGCTGCGGTGCTGTCGGCGGACATGGACAACACCGACAAGGTGGTCACGCTGATCGATGAATGCCGCGACATGAAACTGGAGGTCGCGCCGCCCGACATCAACCACTCCGATTATGCGTTCACGGTCAACGGCGCCGACGGCATTCGTTACGGCATGGGTGCGATCAAGGGCGTAGGCCTTGCCGCCATCGAAGGGATCATCACGGAACGCGGGGCGCAAGGCGCATTCCATGACCTTTTTGACCTGTGCCGGCGCATCGATCTGCGCAAGGCCAACCGCCGCGTGTTGGAAGCGCTGATTCGCTCCGGTGCGATGGACGCGCTGGGCGAAAACCGCGCCAGCCTCATGGCCAGTCTGCCGGCCGCGCTGCACCTTGCCGAGCAACACGCGCGCGACGCGACCGCAGGTCAGGACGATCTGTTCGGCTTGGCCGCGTCACAAACCGATGTGGCGACACCGGATGTGTCCATGCATACCGCGCACTTGCCGGAGTGGGACGAGGCCGAACGTCTCACCGGTGAAAAGGAAACTCTGGGCCTGTATCTCACCGGCCATCCAATCGCGCGCTATGCCGATGAACTTGCCAGGTTCACCAGCGGCCGCATCGCCGAAGTCACGACCTCGCCGGGCGAGGATTGGACCTACAACACCAAGAGCTACGGTAAGGCCAGCAAAGAACAATCTGTCGTCTTGGCCGGCCTGGTGGTGGGCCTGCGCACCTTGCAGCCCCAGCGCGGCGGGCGCATGGCCTTCGTCACGCTGGACGACCGCAGCGCGCGCGCCGAAATTGCGGTGTTCTCCGAGGCCTACACGCAGTACCGACAACTGCTGCTCAAGGACAAGCTGCTGGTGGTGGAGGGCAGTCTCAGCCCGGACGA
>DAIDTN010000018.1 GCA_027457185.1 Burkholderiales bacterium
GATCCGCCACTTCGTGCGCGCCTCGGGCGCGGCCGCCTACGTCATTCCGGACCGGATCGGTGCTTTCGACTACCGCACGATGGCGACGGAAGTCCAGAGCGAATTTCGCGGCCTGCATACCGTGTTCGTGGCCGGCGAGCCTGCGGCGGGACAGCGGGATCTGCGCGCGATGATCGCCGCGCCCATGCCGGCGGCCACGGTGCGTGCCGCGCTGGCGGCGCTGCGCCCGGATCCGTCGGAGGTGGCGACCATGCTGCTTTCGGGCGGCACCACCTCCCTGTCCAAGCTGATCCCGCGCACCCACGATGATTACGTCCTCAACGCGCGGCTCTGCGGTCGCGCCGGAGGTTTCGGCGCGGACACCGTGTTCATGGCCATCCTGCCCCTGGGACATAACTACAACCTCGCCTCGCCCGGCATGCTCGGCACCTTCTACTATGGCGGCACGATGGTGCTGGCGCCCTCGGGCGATCCGGCGGACGTGTTCTCTCTGGTCGAGCGCGAGACGGTGACGACGATCGCCGCCGTCGTCCCCCTGATTTCCAACTGGCTCAATTCGCCGCTGCCGGACGACTACGATTTCTCGTCGCTGAAGGTGATCCAGAATGGCGGCGCGCGTCTGGCGCCGGAATTGCGCAGCCGGCTGCGGGCCCGCTTCGGCTGCATGCCGCAGGAGATTTACGGCACGGCTGAGGGACTGATCAACATGGTGCCTTTGGATGCGCCAGACGAATACCTGCTGCACAGCTCGGGTGTGCCCGTGTGCGAGGACGACGAGATCAAGGTCATCGACGACGCCGGAAACGAGCTACCAGACGGTGCCCAGGGCGAATTGACGACGCGTGGCCCTTACACCATCCGCGGCTATTACGGCGCTCCGGAAAAGAATTCCGAGGCATTTACTCCGGACGGTTTCTACCGCATGGGCGACCTCGTGCGCAAAGAAGGCCGCTACATTTTCACAGAAGGGCGCAAAAAGGACCTGATCAACCGGGGCGGCGAGAAGATCAGCTGCGAGGAGGTGGAGAACCTGATTTTCGCGCACCCCAAGGTGAAGGCCGTCACCCTGGTGGCTATGCCCGACCCGGTATTTGGCGAGAAAGCTTGCGCCTTCGTCATCGCGAAGGACTGGCAGAGCCTGGCATTTTCGGAGTTGATTGACTTCCTCAGACAACAGAAGATTGCCAGCTTCAAGCTGCCAGAGCGCCTGGAGGTGGTGAGCGAATTCCCGCTGAGTCCAGTGGGCAAGATCTTGAAGCGGCAGTTGCGCGAGGCGATCGCCGAGAAGATAAAAAGCGAGAAGGCAGGCGGAGAGCTTACTTGAATCGATAGCCATGGCTGCAACGAAATGAAGATTCGTATCATCGGCGGCGGCCCGGCGGGCCTGTGTTTCGCGGCGCTCATGCAGCGCGACGACCCTTCGCACGACATCGTGATCCACGAACGCGGACCCCGCAACGCCACCTGGGGATTCGGCGTCGTGTTCTCCGACCGGGCCCTGGATTTTCTGCGCGCGGACGACGAGGCCATGTACCGGCTGCTTACGCCGCACATGGAAACCTGGCCCAACCTGACCATAGTCCACAATGACACGCGCATCCCCATCGCCGGCAACGGCTTTGCCGCCATCGGCCGACTGAAATTGCTGTCCCTGCTCTACGCCCGCGTGGAGGAACTGGGCGTGCGCATCGAGTTCGGCAGCGCGATCGAATCGCTTGCCGACCAAAGGCTGGGCGACGCAGACCTGATCGTTGCTGCCAACGGTGCCGCCTCATTCGTGCGCCAGGAAAACGAACAGCGCCTCGGCACCACCTATGACTGGCGGCCGAACAAATTCATCTGGTACGGCACTTCGCGGGTGTTCGACAGCCTTTCGCTGACCTTCCGCGACACCGAGCACGGCGTGTTCTGCGCCCACCACTACCGCTACAGCCCGAGCATGAGCACCTTTCTGGTCGAGGTGGAGGAAGATACCTGGAAGCGCGCCGATTTCGACCACATGAATCCGGAGGACACAATCCGCCATTGCGAGCGCGTCTTCGCCAAGGATCTGGGCGGTCATCCCATCCTCTCCAACAACTCCTGCTGGCGCAACTATCCGGTCGTCTGGAACGAGCGCTGGAGTTTCGACAACGTGGTGCTCGTGGGCGATGCGCTTCGCACCGTACATTTTTCCATCGGCTCCGGCACCCGTCTGGCCATGGAGGACGCCATCGCGCTGTGGACGGCCTTGCGCGAGAAGCGCAGCGTGCCCGACGCCCTGGCCCGCTTCCAGAAGCTGCGCCTGGTGCCGATGAAAAAAATATGGGCCGCAGCCAATGTGAGCCTGCGTTGGTACGAGCACATGGGCGAGCACATGAAGCTCGACCCGGTGGAATTCGCGTACAGTTACATGACGCGCACGGGGCGGGTGGACCACGCCGAGGTGCGTCGCCGCGACCCCGCGCTTGCCGCGGCCTACGAGAGACTGCATCCCGAGGCTAACGTGTCATAAGCGCCGGTTCGGGCGTACGGCCTGCGACGGTCTTTGCGCAGCATGGAATTATCTTGTCTAAAGGAAGAAATGATGAAGCCGGGCGAATTGAAACTGCCGCACCTGTTCCAGCCGGGGCAACTGGGCCGGTTCAAGACCAAGAACCGCATCAAGTATGGCGCCTGCTGCGTCTCCAACTACAATACCCGCGACGGTTTCATCACCGAGCGCGAGATTGCGCGCATGCGCGTGATCGCCCGCACCGGCTGCGGCATGATCACCAACCAGGGCGCCTACCCGGACCCGCTCGGCGAAGGCAAGGCGTACTTTCGTCAGGTGGCAATTTTCGACGACAAGTTCCTGCCTCAGTTCGAGCGCATCGCCGCCGACATCAAGGAGCAGGGCGCGATGGCGATCCAGCAGATCCTGCATGCAGGGCGCTACGGCGGCATAGACCTGGGCTATTGCATTCAGCCCTCGGACGTTCCCCAGACCCTGCCGCATTTCCGTCCGCCCAAGGTGATGACCAAGGCAGAAATTCGCGACTGTATCCGCCAGCACGCCGGGGGGGCCGACCGGGCGATCCGCGCCGGATTCGATGGCACCGAGGTCACCAGCTTCATGGGCTACCTGCTGGCCAATTTCAATTCCCGCTTCACCAATCAGCGCAGCGACGAGTACGGCGGCTCGATCGAAAACCGCGGCCGCTTCATGCGCGAGCTCATCGACGGCATCAAGCAGGCGACACCGGACAATCCGCTGGTGGTGCGCCTGAACGGCGCCGAGCTGATGGACAAATGGGGCGGCAACAGCGAGGACGAATGTTTCGAGCTGATGCGCCAGGCTGCGGACGCGGGCGTGGACATGATCAGCGTCACCGTCGGCTGGCAGGAGGCGCCGGAATCGTCCATAGGCCGCGACATCCCGCCGGGATACTGGAACTATCTCTCCGAGCGGGCGAAGAAGTGCTTCCCGAAGACCCTGATCACCTTCGGCAACCGGCTGCCCGACCCGCGCATGGCTGATGAGTGTTTGCGCGACGGTGTTTTCGATTTCTGGGAGGTATGCCGGCCGCTGCTGGCCGATCCGGAGTTGATCCATAAGGCGGCCGAGGACCGCCTCGACGAGGCGCGCCGCTGCATCGGCTCCCTGAACTGCCTGTCGCGCCTGTTCCGCGCCCTGCCATACACCTGCACCATGAATCCGGCCCTGGGCCACGAGGTCGAGCCCGAGTATCAGGTGACGCCGGCGGCGGTGAAAAAGAAAATCATGGTAATCGGTGCCGGACCCGCCGGCATGGAATGCGCGATTACCGCCGCCAAGCGCGGGCACGAGGTGACCGTGTTCGACAAAGCCGCGCGCATCGGTGGCAATCTCTATGCCTACGCCATGAACGACCTGGCGCGGCCCGACGACCTGCTCTCGGTCATCTCCCACTACGAGGTGGTGGCGAAGAAGCTGGGCATCGAGATCCGTCTCAACACCGAAGTGCGCGCCAAGTTCATGCGCAGCGTGCTGCACCAGTACGACGTCTGCGTTGTCGCCGCGGGTGCTCGCACCGACCGCGCGCCCTACGAGAACATGGAAGGCGCCGACCTCATGGTCGACGCGCTCGACGTCGCCCACGGCCGCGCCGCGGCGGGCAAGCGCGTGGTGGTGATCGGCGGCGGCAAGATCGGCCTCACCGTCGCCGAGGCCTTGCGCAAGAACCAGGGCGCCGAAGTGACCGTGGTGGAAAAGGACAAGCGCATCGCCGGCGACGTCAAGCCTTCGTTCAAGTGGCGGCACGCTTCCTGGGTGGAGGAACTGGGAATTCCCTGCCTGACTTCCAGCCGGCCGGTCAGGGTGACCAGGGAAGGCGTCACCGTTCGCGATGCCAAGGGCGCGGAAACCTTCCTGCCCGCCGACACGGTGATCCTCGCCGCCGACAGCAAACCGGCGCATGAGCTGTTCCACGAATTCGAGTGGCTGGTGGACGAGTTGCACGGGGTCGGCGACGCGCTGATTCCGCGCGGCCTGGAGCAGGCGATCCAGGAAGGCTTCCGCCTCGGCGTGCGGCTGTGAGCGCGCTGCCCGACGCGGCCGCCTGGCGGGCGGCGGCGGCGTATC
>DAIDTN010000019.1 GCA_027457185.1 Burkholderiales bacterium
CGGTCAGGGAACGGCACTTCGGCGGCGGCAGGCGTGGCGGGTCCCGCATCCGGCCCGGCCGGATCGCCACGACTCAAAGGAACAGTTCCTTCGGATCGTCCTTGATCGCATCGTACTCGAGCGTGCGGCGAATCCGGTATATTTCGTCCGGCGTGGCCTTGGGTTCCTTTGCCAGGTCGAGCATGGTGTAAGGCCGCTTCTCGTACCCTTTCGCATCCTTGACCACCATGACGCGCGGCTGAAGGCGGCGCAACGCGTTTTGGGCAATCACGATTCCGGTTTCCCCGGTGTTCAGTTCGACCGCGCTGCCGACCGGATACACGCCGACGCATTGAATGAACTGCTCGACCAGGGCGGGTTGGAACAGGCTGCCGCGACCCTTGTAGATGACATTGAGCGCATTCGACGGCGACATGTGCCTCCCCTGCGGGGGCGGCGCCACCAGAGTGTCAAACGCATCCACGATCGCGGCAATCATCCCGGGAAGTGCAATCGCGACGCCACGCAAACAGCGCGGATAGCCGGAACCGTCGAAATGCTCGTGGTGCAGCGAGGCAAGTCCGGGCAGTTCGTTGGGCAAACCCGGAGTCTTGGTCAGAATCTCGACCGAGTGATCGACATGCGTCTGGTATAAGGCCATCTCTTCCGCGCTGAGGGGTTCCCGCTTTTCCAGAAGCGCGGTCGGCAGCTTGAGCTTGCCCGCGTCCCGCAGCAAACCGAGCAGTCCGAGCTGCTCGATGCTCTCCCGCGGCAACTGCAGAAAGCGGCCGAAGATGCTCATCGTAACCGATACGTGAACGGCCCGGCTGAAAGATTCGCCGCTCTTCTCCTGCATTTGCACCAGCAGTGTCGCCGCGTCCGGGTTGCGCACCACGCTTTCGGTTATATCCGACGCCGCCTGACGTACTTTTGCGCCGTCAACGGTGCCCCCAACCTGCACGTCGTGGCTGATTTGCCTGAGCACGTTGGTCGTGTCCGCAATGGCGCTGCGCGCCCGCGGCAATTCCGCATCGAGGGTCGCGCTGTCCTTGTAGACCGTGGTACCGCGGATGGTGGCCGCCGACGCCCCGGCATGCACCCCCGCCTCCGACAGATCCTCCTTTTCCGGATCGACGTATACCAGACTGCAATACTTCTTGATCACGTCGATCTGCTTCTCGCTTCTCAGGATGAAACCCTGAAACACGAACGGGGTTTCCGTCCACGGCCGGTCGAGCTTCGACACGTACATGCCCAGTTTCAGTTCGCCGACGGGAATTTCTTTCAGTTCCATATCAATATGTGCTCTGTACTGTCCATACGCCGTCCCAGTCGGCGGCAGGCGGCGCGGCGTCGAAGACACCGCAGCGCTCCAGATAGATCCGCGACGGTCGGTCATTGGGATTTGCGGCGAGCGCCTCGCGAAAGCAGCGCGCCGCATCCTTCCATTCGCGCCGGCGATAACGCGACAAGCCCTCGCTGAACTGCGCCACTGCAGCTTCCCGGTGCGGAAAGGAGTCCTCGTCGTGGTGTCCGATCACCTCATAGATGGCAACCGGCGTCTCCATGCCGCGCACCCGGATCAGGTCGATTTCGCGCACCGGGATCCGCTCCGTCATGCGCGCGTATGTCTGACTGCAGATCAGGATTGAGGTGCCATAGAACTTGTTGGCGTCCTCCAGCCGGTGGGCGATATTCACGCGGTTGCCGATCACGGTGTATTCCAGGCGTTTGGGCGAGCCGATGTTGCCCGCCACCACCTGGCCGGTGCTGATGCCCACGCCGATCCGGATCGGATCGCGCCCGCGCGCGGCCAGCCGGGCATTCAACTCGCGCAGGCCCACCATCATTTTGTTGCCCACGGTCACCGCGTTGTCCGGGTCGTCCGCCTTTTGCAGCACCGAACCGAACACCGCCATGATCATGTCGCCCATGTACTTGTCGAGCACACCGTGGTGCGCGAAAACGATATCCACCATGTCGGTGAAGTATTCATTGAGCAAAGCCACCGTTTCCTGGGCACCGAGTCGCTCCGAGATGGAAGTGAAGCCGCGAATGTCCGAAAACAGCACGCTAACCTCGCGGCTGATGCCGCCGAGCACGGCATCGCCGCTTTCAAGCAGCTGATCCATCACCGCTTTGCTCATATAGCGCGATAGCGTGCTGCGCAGGCGCTTCTCGCGCGTGATGTCTTCCATCATCAGCATATAGCCGATCGGTTCGTCGCTGATGCTCACGAGCGGCACCGTCGTCAGATCGATCGAAACCGCTTCCGCACCGTCGACGAAAAGGTCAGTATCCATCGTAATGTCGGTTTCGCCTGCGGCGCGCACCTTGTCCAGACTCCCGGCCACCCAGGCATTGCGGCCGCCGAAAAGCTCCCCCAGCGCACGTCCTATGAGTTCGTGCTCCTTGCGCCGAAGGATGCGCATCGCCGCATCGTTGACCTTGCGCAGGACGCCGTCGACATCGAGCGTGAGTACGGCATTGCTCATGCTGCGCAGGATTGATTCGTTGTAATTGCGCTCGGCACTGACTTCCTCGAACAGCTGCGCGTTCTGAATCGACACGGCGGCTTCGGCGCAAAACGCATGCAACCTGCGTTCGTCGGCCGCGTCGAACGCGCCGAATTTGCGGTTGAGTATCTGCATTACGCCGATCACGCGCGCGCCCCGGGCAACGATGGGCATGCACAGCATGTTGCGGGTGTGAAACCCGGTGCGCCGGTCGAATTCCTTCTGAAAACGCGCGTCCCCGTAGGCGTCGGGGATATTGATGACCTTGCCCGAGGTGAAACATTCCCCGGCGATGCCTGCAGTCGCGGGAAAGCGGATTTCCGCGCTGTCGATGCCGCCCGCGACGTGCGAAAACAATTCGTTGCGCTTGGCGTCGTACAAAAACAGGGTTCCGCGGTCCGAGTCGAGAAGCTGCGTCGCCACAGCCAGAATCTTGGCAAGCAGCGGTCCGAGACGGATTTCCGAGGCGATCGAGCTGACGACTTCCAGCAGCATTGCCTCTTCGCGCTGCTGACGCTCGACCTTTTCAAACAGGCGCGCATTCTCGAGCGCGGCGGCGGCCTGCTGCGCCAGACCCTCGAGCAAATGCTGATCCTCGACGTCGAAGTCCCCGGCATGCTTGTTCAGAACCTGGGTGACGCCGATCACCTCCCGGCTCTTGTTGCGGATCGGAACGCACAGAATATTTCTGGTGCGATAACCGGTGCGCCGGTCGACGTCCTGGTTAAAGCGTTCATTGTCGTAGGCGTCCGCCGTAATGATTTCCGCCTGTCCACTGGTAAATACTGAACCGGCGATGCCGAGGTCGCTGGGAAAGCGGATCTCTCCCATCGAATTGCCTTGCATTACGCGCGAGTACAGTTCCTTGGTTTCGGGGTCGTACAAAAACAGGGAGCTGCGATCGGCGTTCAGCGTGTTGCTCATCATCTCCATCAGGCGCGGGAACAAAACGTCGAGCGACAGGCTGTCGGAAACGCGGTTGGCGATGTCGGCGACTGCCGACGCGCGGCGCACCAGATCGGCCATGCGCGCGAACAACTGCGCCTTCCCCGCGTCATCAAGTCCGCGCAGCAGCGCTTCGATTTCCGACGGACTAAGGGAGCGCTCGACGATCGCGCGTGTCGTTTCAGTGCCGATTTGCATAGGGTAGGACTGCTCCGCCCAAATGCCGCGGGCCGGGTCCCCGCAGCGCATTCAACATGGAAACTAACCGTCTTCTGTTTATCGGCTTTCGTGCTCACCACGGATCGTTCCGATTCCGGAAACTGCGGAACTGCCCGCCTGCAGCTAGTTTAACGGGTCCGCGGCCAAAACTGTACTCCAAACGCGCGGCGCCGAACAAGCAGCACAGGGCACCGCAACGGGTGCAATTGCGGGGGCGACCCCGTCGCACTGCCTACGCGCCTTCGTCCGTGCGCTTGCGGCGGCGACGATCTGCTTATCACCATACGCGCAGCTTTAACTGAACCGCCAAGGCGCCGTCGAAGCGGTTTGCGATGGTGGGAATGAGAGTGATATTGGCGCCCAATCGTCTGCCCTCGATAGCCAATAGCGGCAGCGGCGCGACGAACCAGCCGCCGTTGCGGTAGTTCGGATAGCCGTCGAACGCACCGACGGCGATGCCGGCGCCTACTTCGAAGCCGGAAAACTGCCAGTGCAGGGGGCGCCACTCATAGCCAGCGTAGTGGGTCCTGGCGCGATTGCTGTTGATAAAGCTGCCGGCCATCAAAAGGTGATCCCTGGCCAGCATCACTTCGGCGCCGAAGCCGATGTTGTTGTTGCGCAAACCCTTGCTCGTGTCGAAGTGCTGCGAGTAGATGCCCGGGTTAAGCCAGACCTGTGGCCAGGTCTCCTGCGCCGTCACCGCACCTGCCTGGGCAGCCGCGGCATACAAGACAGTCCCCAGCAAGGCCGGCGCGCGCAAGCGTTTAGACGATTGACCGGACGGGAACGTCCCGATTGCGCGCCGGGCGTTTGTGCTTGGCTTCATAGAACTCCCTTTCCCTATTCTTTTCCGGAATTTTACCGGTTTTGCCGCGACTTCGCCCTTGATCGCGGCAACAAAGGGAAGGCATCAGCCCACCGCCTCGCGCATGGTCACGAACTCCTCGGCGATAGTCGGGTGAATGCCGATGGTGGCATCGAACTGGTACTTGGTCGCGCCGCACCGGAGCGCCACGGCGAAACCCTGGATGATCTCGCCGGCGTCGGGGCCGACCATGTGCACGCCGAGCACGCGCTCGGTGTTTCTGTCCACCACCAGCTTCATCAGCACCTGCTCGCCGCTGCCGGTCAGCTGGTCGCGCAGCGAACCGAAAGTCGTGCGGTACACGTCGATGTCGCCGACGCGCTCGCGCGCCTTCGTCTCGGACAGACCGACAGTGCCGACGCTGGGATTGCTGAAAATCGCGGTCGCAATGCCCTCGTAGTCCAGGCTGCGGTCACCGGATCCGAACAGGTTCTCGGCTACGACCATACCCTCGGCAAGTGCCACCGGCGTCAGCAGCACGCGGTCGATCACATCACCCACAGCGTAGATCGAGGGTACGCTCGACTGAAACTTCGCGTCGACCACGACGGCGCCGTTGGCCGCCAGCTTCACGCCGGCATCCGCGAGCCCCAGGCCACGGGTATTGGGGGCGCGGCCGGTCGCGTACATGACGCAATCGGTTTCCAGTACGGAACCGTCCGCGAGCGTCGCTCTCAGCGCCTGGCCGTGCGCGGCGCGCGCGATGTGCTCGATATTGCTGTGAAAGCGAATGCGCACGCCCTTCCTCTGCATCTCCCCGGCGAGAAAGCCGCCGAGGTCAGCATCGAACTCTTTCAGCAGGCGCTCGCCGCGATAGACGAGCGTGGTGTCGACGCCGAGCCCATTGAAAATGGAGGCAAATTCGGCCGCGATATAGCCGCCGCCCACCACCAGCGCGCGCCGTGGCAGTTCGGCCAGATGGAATGCCTCGTTGGAACTGATGGCGAGTTCGGCGCCGGGAACGGGCGGCACCACCGGCCAGCCGCCGGTGGCGACGAGGATGTAGTGCGCGCTGATGCGGCGACCGGCGCATTCCACGGTGTGCGCATCGACGCCGGTAGCGCGGCCGTCGAGCAGCGTGACCCCGGCAGCGGCGAGCAACTTCGCATACACCCCGTTCAGGCGCGCGATTTCGCGATCCTTGTTTGCGATCAGGGTGGGCCAATCGAAGGCGGCAGCCGCTACGTTCCAGCCGTAGCCGGCGGCGTGCGCAATATCCTCGCCGTAGTGCGCCGCATAGGAGAACAGCTTCTTCGGGATGCAGCCGGCGTTGACGCAGGTTCCACCCAGGTAGCGCTCCTCGGCGGCGGCGACGCGCGCCCCGAGCCGAGCGGCGTAGCGGCTCGCGCGCACGCCGCCCGAGCCGGCGCCGATGGTAAACAGATCGTAGTCGTATTGCGCCATGGCCTTGGTCCCCGGAGGCATCGCCCCCTTGGCAGTTGATGACGGTCCGGCCGATGTCCGCGCCGGCAGCCTCAATTGTGGCGGTGCATTGCCTTCGCTCCGCGCTTTGTGCATGCATGGTAGCGTAACGGGGCATGATTGACAGCAAACGGCAGCGCGGTTCTGCTACCCTAGAGGGCTTCGAAATAAAGGAATATGCATGAACCGCCTCCACCAACGGTTACGCGCACTTCCACGCGAAGTGCTGACTGGCATCCGGCGCGGTATCGAAAAAGAAAGCCTGCGCGTCAGGCCGGACGGCATGCTTGCGGACACGCCGCATCCGGCCGGGCTCGGCTCGGCGCTCACGCACCCGCACATCACCACCGATTTCAGCGAATCCCAGCTGGAACTGATCACCGGCGTGCACACCAGCGTGGATGCCTGTCTCGCCGAACTCACCGAGATTCACCAGATTGTCTACCGCCACGGGGGCGACGACCTGCTGTGGTGTACCAGCATGCCCTGCCGCCTGCCGGCCGACGACGACATTCCGCTCGGACAATACGGCAAATCCAACCTGGGTCGAGCCAAGACCGTATACCGGAATGGCCTGGCCCATCGTTACGGCAGGCGCATGCAGACCATTTCGGGCGTGCACTACAACTTTTCCATGCCGGAGGCGGCCTGGCCGATATTGCAGCGGGCCGACGCGGGCAGCGGCTCCGTCATCCGCTACCAGACCGACGCGTATTTTCACCTGATCCGCAACTTCAGGCGCCATTCCTGGCTGCTGCTCTATCTGTTCGGCGCGTCGCCTACGGTATGCGGCAGCTTCGTCGCCGGCCGCAAGCACGGGCTGCGGGAGTTCAATGCCGGCACGCTGTTCCTGCCCGGGGCCACTTCATTGCGCATGGGACCGCTGGGTTACCAGAGCGATGCCCAGGCGTCCCTGGCAGTGAGCTTCAACAGCCTCAGGAGCTACGCGGAATCATTGAATGCTGCGCTGACCAAACCCTATCCGCCCTACGAAGCGATCGGCCTGCGCGACGGCGAGGATTACCGGCAGCTGGGGACGACGCTGCTGCAGATCGAAAACGAATTCTACGGCACCATCAGGCCCAAACCGCGCTTTCGCTCGGGGGAGCGCCCCCTGTACGCGCTGGGGGAGCGCGGCGTCGAATATATCGAAGTGCGCTGCATGGATAACGACCCGTTCTGCCCCATAGGCATAGCTGCCGGCACCATGCGTTTTCTAGACATTTTTCTGCTGCACTGTCTGCTGCACGAGAGCCCACCAGATACGCCCGAGGAGATCGCGGCGATCTCCGGCAACCAGCATGATGTCGCCGAGTGCGGCCGGGACCCAGAACTGCGCTTGACCCGGGGCGGAGACACGCTTCGTCTGGACGAATGGGCGCGCGAGCTGCTCGACGAGTGCGCGCCGATCGCCGCCGCCCTTGACGAAGCGCACCGCGGCAGCGCCTACCGGGATGCCCTTGCGGCGGCCGCTACCTCGGTCGCAGATTCCTCGACAACGCGTTCGGCGCGCGTCATCGCGGAAATCGACGCGACCGACGACAAGTCCTACGTGGCCTTCGCCCTGGCTCAGTCCGGACAGCACCGGCGCACCCTGAAGGATCTGCCCTTGCCGGCGGAACTGGCGGCGCGCTTTGCGCGCATGGCCGATGAATCGCTGGCGGCGCAGCGCAGAATCGAAGCCGCGGACGGCGTACCCTTCGAAACCTACCGCCAGCAATACCTGTCCAGGGATCTGCTGGGAGGCGCTTTGCTCCGGTCGTACAGCTGAGGAACGCGAATTGCGCCGCTGCCGGCGGACGCATTCGTGCTATGCGGCTTCCCCGCGCCTGCGCTGCATGAACCCGCCGCCCTGGCTGCCGATCTCACGTACTGCCGCCAGCAGCGGAGCATCCGGCTCGCGAATCTCGCGGCTGTGGAAGGCGAACACGCCGATCGTCTTTCCCTGCGCTTTCACCGGAAACACGAAGGCGCCGGGGATCACGGACGGAATTTTGACTATCGCCGTGAGCGCACGCGCATCCTTCGTAATGTCGGGAATCCACAGTGCCTGTCCCGACTGCCACACCTTGCCCGCCATGCCCTCGCCCGGCCCGTAAGTGAGTTCGCGCACCGCCGAGAGAAACCGCTGGACCGTCTCGTCGGACACGCTCCAGTATTCAACCGGGCGTAACGTGCCGGCCGACTCGTCTGCGCTCAGGTAGCGGCCACACTCCCAGTTCAGCGTCTGGCAGATGGCACGGATCACCGCGCTGAGCGCCTCGGCGGTGCCGTCCGCGCCATCGAGGCAGCGCGCCACCGCGTACTCGAGCGCGACCATCTGCTCGGCGCGCTTGCGCTCCGTGATGTCGCGGAAAATGCAGATCACGTGCCATTTCGAGTCTATGCTCACTCCGGAAACGGAAACCTCGGTGACGATCTCCGCCCCATCCTTGCGCAGTCCCGCAAGTTCCATGGTCCTGCCGGTGACCGGCCCCTGACCCGTCCTTCTGAAATCAACGAAACGTCCCTCGAATTCCGCACGGTACCGCGCCGGAATGATCAGTTCGTGCAGTGTCTTTCCACGAGCCTCCTCCACGCTGTAGCCGAAAACCCTCGCGCCGGCTTCGTTCCAGAAGGCGATCTTGCCCTTGTTATCCATCATGACGACGGCATCCTGCGCAGCGGCACTGACGACGCGCAGCCTTTCCTCCGCCAGGCTGTGCCGCGCCAGCACCTCGCGCATCAGGTACATCGAGGCGACGATAAGCAGAGCGAAGCCCAGCCCCATCCAGTCGTCGGCGATGCGAAAAGTTTCCGAATCGGCGCCACCGCGCGCCACGCTATAGCTCAGGACGCTGCGGAACCACTGCACCAACAAGGCGCCGGAGAGAAGAATCCAACTCACTACCCAGCCGGACAGGCGAATGTCGGAAAAAGCGAGAGCAACGCCGATTAGCAGCAGGAACAGCGACGCCAACTGGATGGATGTCAACACGCCGGGCGGCCGGTGCGGCCGCAGGGCGCTGGACAAGAACGCATGATCACCAATTGAAGTCCTGCTGACTAAGGCGCCAGATTATTTGGCAGTGCCAAATTACACGCTATCCGGCCCCTGCGCGTCAAGCGCCGCCGCGTTGACGGTATGGCCATTTGCGCCGTGAACCTGCGGCGAAATTAGTTGCCGACACTGGCGAGCCGCATCGTTGGTCCACGGCGGTGGGCGCCAGGCTGGTCGTGGTGGACTGAGCCCTCAGTTTCGCGTCATGTGGCGGTGCGCATCGTCCAAATTGTTGGACGCGTCAATAACCCCGGACGCGGTCCACCAGCGCGACCAGGGCCTCGCCGGCGAGGAATCGGCCCATATTGCCGGCAAACAGATTCGCGACGATTTCGTCCCGATGCACGTCCAGTCCGCCGATATGCGGCAGCACGGTGATACCTTCGGTAATCCAGAAAGGGTGGTCTGCAGGCAGCGGCTCCGTGCGGTAGACGTCGAGCACCGCGCCGGCAATGATTTTCGCCCGCACCGCAGCTATCAAATCGGCGTCGACGACGAGCGCGCCGCGGCCGAAATTGAGCAGGTAGGCGCTGGCGCGCATCGCTTTGAAGCGCGCCGCGTTCATGATTCCATCCGTCTTCGGCGTGAGCGGCAGCAGCAGCAGTACGAAATCCGATTGCCCGAGCACCTCATCGATGGCTTCAGGCGGGTAGATTCTGTCCACCTGCGCCACCGGCCCCGCGGCGCGCCGTGTGCCAATCACGCGCAGTTCCAGCGCGCTGGCTTTTTTGGCGAGCTCGCGACCGATCTCTCCGACGCCGAGTATGCCCAGCGTCTTCCCGGCCAGCGGCTCCGAAACTCGCCTCACCCAGCGCCGATCGCGCTGGTCCATGCTCGCTTGCGCGTAAGGCTTGGTCAGATGGAACAGCGCGCCGAGTATGTTCTCCGGCATTTGCACGCGATGCGTTCCGCGCGCGCAGGTAAGCGCTATGCCCGGATGCAGATCCGCACGCGAAACCCAGTGCTCGACACCGGCGGTGAGCGCCTGAATCCAGCGCAGCCGCGGCATTCGCGCCAGCAGTCCCGGCGGGGCCTGGCGGGCGAGCAGGATCTCGGCAGCCGCAAGCTGTGCTGCGCTCGGCTGCTGCTCATTGCGGAGTTGCTGAATGTCCAAGCGGTCTGCGAATCCGGCGCGCTCGAGCGCCTGGCGGTAGACCTCGGCTTCGTTCAGCCACAGCAATGCAGTTGTCATGATTGGCGTCCCCAGGGGGATTCGAACCCCCGTACTCACCGTGAAAGGGTGATGTCCTAGGCCTCTAGACGATGGGGACTAAAGGGCTTGGTG
>DAIDTN010000020.1 GCA_027457185.1 Burkholderiales bacterium
CAGCGTGCTGAAGCCGTCGCGCAGGTCGCTCGGCCCGAGGAGCGGCAGCACCACGTAGGCGCCGGGGCCGACGCCCCAGCGGCCCAGGGTCTGGCCGAAATCCTCGTTATGCTTCTCCAGTCCGGCGTCGCTGGCGACATCGAACAAACCGAAAATGCCTACGGTGGTGTTTAGCGCAAATCGGCCGAAATCGCTCACGCCCGGCCCGACCTTGCCCTGCAGGATATTGTTGACGCCGATCCAGACATCGCCCAGGTTGGAAAAGAAATTGGTCACGCCGGTGCGTGCGACCGCCGGCATCACCTTCTTGTACCCGGTCGCCACCGGCTTGACGAACGCCTTGTCCACGCTGTCGTTGAAGCTGAACATGGCGCGGTTGTAGCCTTCGAGCGGGTCGTCTGGATTGCCACCGGCCGTAGCGCAACCGCCCAGCGCGATGAGCAACACCAATCCCATGACTCGCTGCCGCATGATCACCGTCCTTGTCACTTGCTGCCTTTGCCGCTGCTGTTGCCGCTGCTGTTGCTGTTGCCGCCGCTACTGCTACTGCCGCTGCCGTCTGCCGCCTTGCTGAACAGGAACTGGCTGATCAGGTTCTCTAGCACCACCGCCGACTGGGTGAGCTTGAGCGTGTCGCCGTTCTTCAGCATCGCCGTATCGCCGCCGGCGGAAAGCCCCACGTACTGCTCTCCGAGCAGACCCGCGGTCAGTATTTTCGCCGACGTGTCCTTGGGAAATTGGTAGCGGCTGTCGATCGACAAGGTGACCTCGGCTTCGTAGGTTTTGGTATCGAAACCGATGTCCTCGACCCGACCGACCACCACCCCCGCGCTTTTCACCGGCGCCCGCTTCTTCAGCCCGCCAATGTTATCAAAGTTCGCCTTGACTAGATATGTTTTGGCGGCCGAAAAGGACCCGAGATTGCCCACTTTCAGCGCCAGGAACAAAAGCGCGCCCAGGCCGATGGCGACAAACACGCCCACCCACAGGTCCAGTGCCCTACGCTTCATCATGTCTAAGCCCCTCGAAACATTAATGCAGTCAAAATGAAATCCAGCGCGAGTATCGACAGCGACGAAGTCACCACCGTGCGCGTGGTCGCTCCCGATACGCCCTCGGCGGTGGGCGGAGCGTCATAGCCCTCGAACACCGCGATCCAGGTAACCGCGATGCCGAACACCAGGCTCTTGATCACGCCGTTGAGTATGTCCTCGCGGAAGTCGACCGCCGCCTGCATCTGCGACCAGAACGAGCCGGCATCGACCCCGATCAGCCGCACGCCGACCAGGTAGCCGCCGAATACGCCCATCGCGGAAAACATCGCCGCCAGCAGCGGCATCGAAATGACGCCGGCCCAGAAGCGCGGCGCGATCACCCGCGCGATCGGGTCCACAGCCATCATTTCCATGGCCGCCAGCTGCTCGGTGGCCTTCATCAGCCCGATTTCCGCGGTGATGGCCGAGCCGGCGCGGCTGGCGAACAGCAGGCCCGAAACCACCGGCCCGAGTTCGCGCACCAGCGACAGCGCCACCAGCACGCCCAGCGCCGAGGAGGAGCCGTAGCGCTCGAGGGTGTCGTAGCCCTGCAGTCCCAGCACCATGCCGACGAACAGGCCCGACACCAGGATGATGATCAGCGACAGCACGCCGGCGTAATAGATCTCGCGCAGCACCAGCGAGAAGCGGCGAAAACACATGCCCGAATTGCGCAGCGTCAACAGCAGGAAGCGGGTGGCGAAGCCGAGCCGGTCGACCACGGCGATCGCGCGCGCCCCCAGGTTTTCAAGAAAATCGAGCACCGCGGTCATTGCGCTTCCATCGCGTTCAGATCGTGCGCGTAGTCGTCGGCCGGATAGTGAAACGGCATCGGTCCGTCCGTCTCACCGTGGACGAACTGATGCACGAACGGCTTGTCCGAGGCGCGCAGTTCGTCCGGGGTTCCCTGGGTAACGATCACGCCGTCGGACATGAAATAGACGTAGTCCACCAGTTTCAGCGCCTCGGCCACGTCGTGCGTGACGATGATGGAGGTAGCGCCGAGGGAATCGTTCAGGCGCCGGATCAGCTGCCCGATGACGCCCAGGGAAACCGGGTCGAGACCGGCGAAAGGTTCGTCGTACATGATCAGCATCGGGTCGAGCGCCGTAGTGCGCGCCAGCGCCACACGCCTGGCCATCCCGCCGGAGAGTTCCGCCGGCATGAGCCCCTGGGCGCCGCGCAGGCCGACCGCCTGCAGTTTCATCAGCACCAGATCGTCGATCAACTCTTCCGGCAAATCCGTGTGCTCGCGCATCTGGCACGCGACATTGTCGTAGCAGGACATGTCCGTGAACAGGGCCCCGAACTGGAACAGCATTCCCATCTTGCGTCGCAGCGCGAACCGCTGTTAGTGGCTCAGCTCGGCCACCGACTGGCCGTCGACGCGCACCTCGCCTCGGGTGGGACGCAGCGCCCCCCCGATCAGGCGCAGCAGCGTGGTCTTGCCGCAGCCGGACAGGCCCATGATCGCCACCACCCGGCCGCGGCGGATGTCGAGGTTGACGCCCTTGAGGATCTGGCGGCGGTCATAGGCGAAATTTACGTTATCGACTTCGACCAGATTGTCTGTAGCGGGCATTGTCGGCACGGATTGGCGTCAGCAAGAAGCGCGGAGTGCGCATTCTACCAGATGGCTCCGGCGGCGCGCTCGGGCGAGCCGCACCGCCGCCGTCACATTGCGGCCCTGCGGCCTGTTATAGTAATGCCAATTATTTTGCATGGCTCACCGTATCCCATGGCGCAGTCGGCTGTCCGCTTCGACCAGGTCAGGAAAAACTACGGCCACCAGGCGGTGCTGCAGGGGGTCGATCTCGACATTGCCGCCGGAACCAGCTTCGGTCTGGTCGGCATCAACGGCGCCGGCAAGACCACGCTGATCAAATGTCTGCTCGATTTCTGCCACGTCGACAGCGGCCGCATCGAGATCTTCGGCACCCGCCACAGCGAAAGCCATGCCCGCGCGCGGCTGGCATTTCTGCCGGAACGGTTCATGCCGCCGTATTTTCTCACCGGCCGCGACTTTCTCGGCTACATGCTCGCGCGCGATGACCGCGCCGCCAGCGAGGACCGCGTGCGCGCGATGTTCGCCGCGCTCGATCTCGATGCGGCGGCGCTGGACAAACCGGTGCGCTCCTATTCGAAGGGGATGACGCAAAAGCTGGGGCTGGCGGCCTGTCTGCTGGCCGAGTCCGAACTGCTGATTCTGGACGAACCGATGAGCGGGCTGGATCCGCTGGCGCGCGCGCGCGTCAAGCAGCTGCTGCGGCAACTGCGCGAACAGGGGCGCACCCTGTTCTTCACTTCCCACGCCCTGTCCGACGTCGAGGAAATCTGCGAATACATGGTCGTGCTGCATCAGGGCCGATTGCGCTTTTCGGGCAGCCCGCAGGCGCTGATGCAGGACTATGCCCGGGACTCGATGGAGCCGGCCTTTCTCCAATGCATTGGAAGCGACGCCGATGGCTGACAAACCGAGCCTGCTGATCGTCGACGACGACCCGCTGATCGCCGACACCCTTGCCTACGCCCTGGGCAAGGACTTCGATGTGATGACCAGCGACTCGCGCAAGAATGCGGTGAGCCTGGTGCGCCGGCAGACTACGCCGCCGCAGCTGGCGCTGGTGGACCTGGGACTGCCGCCGCTGCCGCACCAGCCGGATGAGGGCTTCGCGCTGATCGCCGAACTTCTCGCGCATTCGCCGTCGATGAAAATTCTGGTGCTGTCGGGCCAAAACGACGCCGCCAATGCGCGCCACGCCCGCACCCTGGGCGCGACCGATTTCGTCGGCAAACCGTGCGAAGCCGAAGGCCTGAAGAAGCTCCTGCTGCATGCGCTGCAGATGCGCGCGGCGGAGATATCCGGCGGCGCCGAACCCGATGGGGAACTTCTGATCGGCGCGAGCCCGGTGCTGGAAAAACTGAAAAGCCAGATCAGCCAGTACGCGGATTCGCCTTTCCCGGCGCTGATCGAGGGCGAATCCGGCAGCGGCAAGGAAGTGGTCGCCCGCTGTTTGCACCGCCTGTCCTGGCGCCGGGACAAACCCTGGTTCGCGCTCAATTGCGCCGCCATCGCCCCCACCCTGGTCGAGCCGACCCTGTTCGGCTACTCCAAGGGCGCGTTCACCGGAGCCACCGCCAACAAATCCGGCTATTTCGAGGACGCTCACGAAGGCACGCTGTTCCTCGACGAAATCGGCGAGCTGCCGCTGGAGCTGCAGGCCAAACTTCTGCGCGTGCTCGAGAATGGCGAGTTCCAGCGCGTGGGCGAGACCCAGCAGCGTACTTCGCACGCACGCGTGATCGCCGCCACCAACCGCGATTTGCGCCAGGAAATAAAGGCCGGGCGCTTCCGCGCCGACCTGTACCACCGCCTGTCGGTGTTTTCGATCAGCGTGCCGCCGCTGCGCGAAATGGGAGACGACAAGACGCAGCTGCTGGCGCACTTCACCCGCCTTTATGCCGAACAGGCGAAGCTCGCGCCGTTCACGCTGGATCGGGACGCGATCGAGCTGTGGCGCGGTTACCGCTTCCCCGGCAACGTGCGCGAGCTGAAGAACATCGTGATCCGTCTCACCACGAAGTACCCCGGGCAAAAGCTGTCGGCGCTCGAACTCGAACCGGAGCTCGAGCCGGCCGCGCCGCCGGAAGCGCCGGCGCGCGCCGAGCTGCAAGCAGGACCGCCCGGCGATCCGCAGACTTTGATCGAACAGGCGCAGCGCCATTTGCAGCGCGAGCGCCATTTCAATCTGGACGATATGCTCAAAGCCTGGGAGCAGGGCTATATCGAGGCGGCCATGCGCCTTACCCACGGCAACGTCAGCCAGGCGGCGAAAATGCTCGGCATCAACCGCACCACGCTGTATTCGCGCATGGAACAGCAGGACCGGAAATAGGCGGCGCGATGTACCTCAACCACTTTGGTCTGGACGAACCGCCGTTTCGCATCACCCCGCACACCGATTTCTTTTTCGCCGGCGCCAACCGCGGCGCGACGCTGGAAGCGCTGCTCTACGCGATCACGCACGACGAGGGCATCGTCAAGGTATCGGGCGAAGTGGGCAGCGGCAAGACCATGCTGTGCCGGGTGCTGGCGGAGCGCCTGCCCGCGCACGTCGACACCATCCTCCTGTCCAACCCCTCGCTCGCGCGCGAGGAGATGCTCTACGCCATCGCCGACGAGCTCGAAATGGACGTTGGCGACGAGCGCCAGCCGCTGCTGCTGCGCATGCTGCAGGATCACCTGATCAAGCTCTACGGCGAGGGCCGGCGCGTGGTGGTGCTGATCGACGAAGCCCATGCGATGCCGCAGGAAACGCTGGAGCAGATCCGGCTGCTGTCCAACCTCGAGACCAGCCACTCGAAACTGCTGCAGATCGTGCTGTTCGGCCAACCGGAACTGGATGAGCACCTCTCCATGCCGGAGATGCGCCCGCTGAAGGAGCGCATCACCCACAGTTTCCGCCTGGAGCCGCTGCTGCGCTCCGACGTCGAAGCGTATCTCGATTTTCGCATGCGCGCGGCCGGCTACCGCGGGCCGAACGTGTTTACTCCGGTCGCCTTGCGCCACATCGCCAGGGCCTCGGAGGGTCTGACCCGGCGCGTCAACATTCTCGCCGACAAGTCCCTGCTCGCCGCCTTCGCCGACAACCAGCACGGCATCACCGCCCGGCACGTCAAGCGCGCCATCCGCGACTCCGAATACGACCAACCCGGCGTGAGCAATGCCAAGATCGCCGTGGC
>DAIDTN010000021.1 GCA_027457185.1 Burkholderiales bacterium
GGATAAAACCCCGCGCCGTCCTTGTTGTTTTGACAGTAACCGCGTTTTCTGTGCGGAGGCTTTTTATCCGTACAGAAAACGCGGTTGGTGCGCGCAGCGCGCAAATCCGCCGGTGGCGTGCGGCGGTACGGCAGTATTTAAGATGCAGCATGCGGCTTGCCTTTCATCGCTTCCAGCGCATCCCGTACCAGCGGCAGGGTGACCGGGCGCTTGTGTTCGAGCGAGTAGCGGTCGAGCGCATCGAGAATGCCGATCAGGCTTGCCATGTCGCGCCGCGCGTGCCGCAACAGGTAGGCGATCACATCCTCGCCCAGGGCGAGCGCACGTGCGCGCGCATGCTCGCGCAGCGCCGCGGCTTTTTCCGCATCCGACAAGGGGTGCAGCTGGAAGGCGAGGCCCCCGGCGAGCCGGCTGCGCAGATCGGCGCGCAGTGCGAGCTGCGCCGGTGCGGCGTCGCCGCTCGCGACCAGGGTGCCGGTGTCGGTGCGCATGCGATTGTACAGATCGAACAGCCGGATCTGATCATCCGCCGCCAGCTGCTGCACGTCGTCCACGGCGATCAGCGTGCCCGCGGCGGCGCCGAGGTCCGCTGTGCCGCCGAGATACTGCGCTTTGCCTGGGTGCGCCGACTGCGCCAGGCCGCGCAGCAGGTGGGTGCGGCCGCTGCCCGGTTCGCCCCACAGGTAGACGAAGCGCTCGGCGCCGGTGCCGCCGGCGATATCGCGCAGCGCCTGCAGTGCGGCGCCGTTGCGCCCCGGGACGAAGTTGTCCAGCGTCGGCGCGGGCGGCGGCGCCAGTTGCAGTAGCAGTTGCCGCATCACATCTTGTACAGCCTGCTGTTGCGATAGCGGCGGCCCAGATGACGCAGGCCCACCAGCAGCGCCGCGCTCGCCGGCAGGGCGAGCAGCACGCCGAAGAAGCCGAAGATCTGGCCGAACGCGAGCAGGGCAAAGATCACCGCGACCGGATGCAGGCCGATGCGTTTCCCCACCAGCAAGGGCGTCACCAGCGTGCCTTCCAGCGTCTGGCCAATGGCGAATACGATCCATACCGGGACGATGCCGCCGATGCTCGGAAACTGCATCAGTGCGACCACGGTCGCGAGCACCAAACCGGTGAGCATGCCGACGTAGGGCACGAATACCAGCATGCCGGTGATGACGCCGATGGGAAGGGCGAATTCCAGTCCCGCGAGCCACAGGCCGCCGACGTAGAGCACGCTCATCAGGGCCATCACTGAAATCTGCCCGCGCAGGAACTCGGCCAGCACGGCGTCGATTTCCCGGGCGATGCCGGTCAACTGCGGGTGCCAGCGCCGCGGCAGCAATTCCTCGATCTGCGCCAGCAGTCCGTTCCAGTCGCGCAGCAGGTAGAACAGCACCACCGGCACCAGCAGCAGGGTGACGACGAAACCGAGGACGGCCAGGCCCCCGATCCTGAGCGAGGCGAGCAGTTTCATCACCAGGCCGTCGGCGCCCTGCAGGTTTTCGTTGAAGAGTTTCCTCAGCCCGGCGGGGTCGAACTGCAGATCGGCGCCGAACTTGGCCTTGATCCATGGCGCCAGATTATTGTCGAGCTGTGCCAGGAAGCCCGGCAAGCGATCCGACAACAGGCGCACCTCCTTCACCAGCAGCGGCAGCAGGATCAGCAGCAATAGCACCAGCAAGCCGCCCAGCAGCAGCATGACCAGCACTGCACCCAGCGGGCGCGGCAAGCGGTGGCGCGCCAGCCAGTTCACCGCGGGATTGCTGATGTAGGCGAGGATGGCGGCGAACAGGAAAGGCGCCAGGATCGGGCTCAGGATATAGAGCAGCACAACGAGCACTGCGACGGGGATCAGCCACCACAGGTTGTTCGGCTCTGCCAGGATTTTGGGCGTCATTTCGAGTAGACTTCGCACTGCGGAGCCTGAAACTGTAGCCGTATCTCGCCAAACATACAAATCTTGAGCATCTCCCCCGAAGATTCCCTGTCTTACCGCGACGCGGGCGTGGACATAGACGCCGGCGACGCCCTGGTCGAGGCGATCAAGCCTTACGCCAAGCGCACCCTGCGCCCCGAGGTGCTGGCCGGTATCGGCGGCTTCGGCGCCTTGGTTGAAATCTCGAAAAAATACCGCGAGCCGGTGTTGGTAGCCGGCACCGACGGCGTCGGCACCAAGCTCAAGCTCGCGTTCCATCTCAAGCGCCACGATACGGTCGGCATCGACCTGGTGGCGATGAGCGTCAACGACGTGCTGGTGCAGGGCGCCGAGCCGCTGTTCTTTCTCGACTACTTCGCCTGCGGCAAACTAGAGCTTGCCAGCGCCACCGACGTGATCAAGGGCGTTGCGCGCGGCTGCGAGCTCGCCGGCTGCGCGCTGATCGGCGGCGAGACTGCGGAAATGCCCGGCATGTACCCGGCCGGGGAGTACGATCTTGCCGGTTTCGCCGTAGGCGTAGTGGAGAAAAGCGCGATCATCGACGGCAAGGATATCGCCGCCGGCGACGCGGTATTGGGGCTCGCCTCCAGTGGCGCGCATTCCAACGGCTATTCGCTGATCCGCGCCATCATCGAGCGCGCGAACCCCGACCTGCGGGCCGACTTCCACGGCCGGCCGCTCGCCGACGTGCTGCTTGAACCGACGCGCATTTACGTCAAACCGCTGCTCGAGTTGATGCGGCAAATCAAGGTCAAAGGTCTGGCGCATATCACCGGCGGCGGGGGGGTCGAGAACATTCCGCGCGCGCTGCCCGAGGGCGTGACCGCGGTGCTGCAAAAATCGGCCTGGCCGATGCCGCCGCTGTTCACATGGCTGCAGCGGCATGGCGGCGTCGCCGAGGCAGAAATGCACCGCGTGTTCAATTGCGGCATAGGCATGACCCTGATCGTGGCGGAGAAGGATGCGGCGTCAGCCCTGCGCATGCTCGCGACGGCCGGCGAGCGCGTCTACCGCATCGGCTGCATCGAGGCGCGAGCACCGGGGCAGGCCCGCACCGTGGTTATTTGAGTCGGCGCCTCAATTCTGTCGCATCGCAAGCGACGATCCGCGCGGTCGGTTTCTTGTCCGCACAAAATCGCAACGCTGCGATAACGCGAAGCGCAATTTTAGACGCTACTTCTAGCTGCCGCGCAGGGCCAGATAGATGCCGGCGAGCACCACCAGCCCGCCCAGCATCTGCACCGGTCCCACCGCCTCGCCCAGCAGCACCCATGCGTAGATGGCGGCCAACACCGGCTGCAGCAACAGGCTGACCGATGAAAATGACGCCGGCAGATGGGCGAAGCCGTAGGCGATCAGACTCTGGCCGACAATGTGGGGGATCAGCGCCAGGCCGATCAGGACCAGCCAGCCGGTCATCGACTGCGGCAGAAACACATCGGCGGTGGCAAGCGCGTAGGGAAGCAGGGCGATGGCGGCGACGCCGGTGCTGACGGCCATGATGACTGCGGTTGGGGCGCGCTCGCTCGCCGATTTAATCGCCAGCATGTACCCGGCATAGAACACCGCGGTCAGCACGCCGAGGCCGTCGCCGCGCAGCGCGCGACCACCTAGCGCGAAATTGGGACCGATCAGCAGTACTGCGCCGCCCAGCGGCACTGCCAGCGCGAGCAGGAACAGGCGCGACACGCGCTGGCGGTACAGCAGCCAGGCGCCCAGCGTCACGAATATCGGCGCAAAATTCGCTTCCAATGTCGAGTTGGCGACCGAGGTGTAGGTGATGGCCACATGCCAGGCGCCGAGATCGCCGGCAAAGCACAGTCCGGCGATCAGCAGCGATTTCCACGGCAGGCGTGCGGCGCCGGCGCCGCGCGGCGACAGGCGCATCCACAGCCACAGCGGCGCGGCTGCCAGCGCCACGCGCCAGACCGCGCTGGCGGTCGGCCCCGTGTCCGACAGGCGCACGAAGATCGGCGCAAATGCGATGGCCGCGGCGCCGAGGAGCAGGGCGGCGAAGGCGAGGGTCTTGCGCGAGGCGTCGGGCTGGCTCATGCCGGGAGTCGCGGCCGCGCGCGGCGCAGGTGGTCGAAGGCGACGAATCGGTAGGCGGCGATGTTGGGTATATTCATGCCACGGCAGCGCCGGAATCGGGGTTGAGCGGGGGACGCGATTATATACGACGTCTTAGGTACTGTTTCATGCCGCGAACGGCCTTGCGCGCTGCGCGCGCCAACCGCGTTTTCTGTACGGATAAAAAGCGCATCCGTACAGAAAACGCGGTTATGGTTAAAAGCGACAACGGTTTGCGTTTGTTTTTATACAAGATCGTCGATTGCGTACGGATGGTTTCTTCATCCGTGCGCAATCGACGATCCGCGCGGACGGCTTTTCGTCCGCGCAAAACCGGCTAGTCGCAACCCAACCGCGCGCGCAACGCCGCAGGTTGTTGATTTGTCCCGAACGTCATGCGCCAGCATGCGCGGGTGGTAAAATTTCCGCGACCCATTTCTGCGCGCCCCATGACACCCGCCTTCGTCCATCTACGCCTGCACAGCGAATTCACCGTCACCGACGGCATTGTGCGCATAGACGAGGCGGTGGCGCGCGCCGCCGCGGACGGCATGCCGGCGCTCGCCATTACCGACCTTGCGAACCTGTTCGGCATGGTGAAGTTCTACAAGGCGGCGCGTGCGCAAGGGGTGAAACCGGTCATCGGCTGCGATGTCTGGATCAGCAATGGAGCCGAGCGCGACAAGCCGTCGCGCCTGCTGCTGTTGTGCCGCAATCGCAAGGGTTTTCTGCAGCTGTCGGAGTTGCTTACCCGGGCCTGGCTGGAGAACCAGGTGCGCGGCCGCGCCGAGATTTGCAAAGACTGGTTGCGCGATCAGGGGGCCGACGGCATGCTCGCGCTTTCGGGCGGCCAGGCCGGGGACATAGGCAGCGCGCTCGCGCAGGATAACATCGCGCAGGCTGAACGGCTGGCGCGGGAATGGGGAAAGCTGTTTCCGCAGCGCTTCTATATCGAGCTGCAGCGCGCGGGCGCCGCATCCGCCGAGCACTATGTTCAGCGCGCGCTCGCGCTCGCCGGCCGGCTCGAATTGCCGGTAGTCGCGACGCACCCGGTGCAGTTCCTCAAGCCGGAGGAATTCCTCGCCCACGAAGCGCGCGTTTGCATCGCCGAGGGCTACGTGCTCGCCGACCAGCGCCGGCCGCGCATATTCACGCGAGAGAGCTACTTCAAGACGCAGGCGGAAATGGCGGAGCTGTTCGCCGATATTCCCGAGGCGCTCGCCAACAGCGTCGAGATCGCGCGCCGCTGTAATCTCACGCTGGAGCTGGGCAAGAGCAAGCTGCCGCCGTTTCCGACCCCGCCGGGCGTAAGCCTCGAGGCTTATCTCGCGCAGCAGGCTGCGCAGGGCCTCGCACTGCGCTTGGCAAAACTCTTTCCCGACGAGAAACAGCGTGCGCTGCGCGAGCCCGAGTACCGCGCGCGCCTGGAATTCGAGATCAAGACCATTACCCAGATGGGCTTCTCCGGCTACTTCTTGATCGTCGCCGACTTCATCAACTGGGCCAAGTCGAACGCCGTGCCGGTCGGACCGGGGCGCGGCTCGGGCGCGGGCTCGCTGGTCGCCTATTCGCTCGGCATCACCGATCTCGATCCCTTGCGCTACGACCTGCTGTTCGAGCGATTTCTCAACCCGGAGCGGGTATCCATGCCCGACTTCGACATCGATTTCTGCCAGGACGGCCGCGACCGCGTGATCGAGTATGTAAAGAAGAAATACGGCGCCCAGTCGGTATCGCAGATCGCCACCTTCGGCACCATGGCGGCGAAGGCGGTGGTGCGCGACGTCGGGCGCGTGATGGAATGGAACTACGGCCGCACCGATGAACTGGCCAAGATGATCCCGTTTGCGCCGGGCAAGCTGATCACCCTCGCGATGGCGCGCGAGATGGAGCCGCGCCTGGCCGAGCGCGAGCAAAGCGACGAGGAAACGCGCGAATTGCTGGCGCTCGCCGGGCAGCTCGAAGGCCTGACGCGCAATGTCGGCATGCACGCGGGTGGCGTGCTGATCGCCCCGGGCAAGCTCACCGACTTCTGCCCGCTGTACACGGCGCAGGGCGCAGAGAGCGTGGTTTCTCAATTCGACATGAAGGATGTCGAGGCCGTGGGCCTGGTGAAATTCGATTTTCTCGGCCTGACCACGCTCACCATCCTCGACTGGTCGATGCGCCATATCCGTGCGCGCCGGTACGGCGAGCCGCGGCCGGAGTTTTCGCTGGATGCGATTCCGCTCGACGATCCCGCGATCTACAGGGTGTTCGCCGGCGCCAACACCACCGCCGTGTTCCAGTTCGAATCGCGCGGCATGCGCGACCTGCTGAAGCAGGCGCGTCCCGACCGTTTCGAGGACATCATCGCCCTGGTGGCCTTGTACCGTCCCGGCCCGATGGATCTGATTCCCGATTTCATCGAGCGCAAGCAGGGCAAGCAGCGCGTCGAATACCTGGACGCGCGGCTGCAACCCATACTCGGCCCGACCTACGGCATCATGGTCTACCAGGAGCAGGTGATGCAGATCGCCCAGGTGATCGGCGGTTACAGCCTGGGCAGCGCCGACCTGCTGCGC
>DAIDTN010000022.1 GCA_027457185.1 Burkholderiales bacterium
CGGCGCATGCGGTGAGAGACAGCGCGCGCACGCCAGGCAAAGTCGCGATTTTTGCCACCTGTTACGTGAATTACAACGAGCCGGGCATAGGCTATGACCTGCTCAAACTGCTGGACCACAACGAAATTCCCTATGTGATCGTGGAGAAGGAAGCGTGTTGTGGCATGCCCAAGCTGGAACTGGGCGATCTGGAAAGCGTCGCGCGACTGAAGTCGATCAACATTCCGCCCCTCGCGCGGCTCGCGCGCGAGGGCTACGCCATCCTCACCGCGGTGCCTTCGTTCACCATGATGTTCAAGTCGGAGTTGCCGCTGCTGTTTGCCGGCGATGCCGAGGTGGAGGCGGTGTCCGCGGCAATGTTCGATCCGTTCGAATACCTGGTCCTGCGCCACAAGGACGGCCTGCTCAAGACCGATTTCAAGCAACCGCTGGGCAAGGTCTCCTACCATATCCCCTGCCATTCGCGCGTGCAGAACATCGGGCAGAAGACGCGCGAGGCGCTGCAGCTGGTGCCGCAGACCACGGTAAACACCGTGGAACGTTGCTCCGGGCACGACGGCACATGGGGCGTGAAGGTGGAGTATTACGCCAATTCGATGAAAATCGGCCGTCCGGTGTTCAAAGCCATGGCCGCGAGCGATCCGGATTACATCAGTTCCGATTGCGCCATAGCGGCACGCCACATTCAGCAAGGGATGGGCGACACTAAAGCGCAACGGGAGCATCCGCTGACGCTGATGCGCATTGCCTACGGACTATAAGAACATGACTGCGATACCCAAGACCACGCACAAGATCGCGAGAGAAAGCCTCCTCAGCCTGGAAGCGTATGCGCGGCAGCGCAATGAATTCCGCGCCAAGGTGATGGCGCACAAGCGGGACCGCACGGTGCATTTTGGCGCGCACGTGACGCTCATCTTCGAGGACGAGCAGACCATCCGCTACCAGATCCAGGAAATGCTGCGGATCGAGCGCACGTTCGAGGAGCAGGGCATACGGGACGAGCTCGACGCCTACACGCCGCTGCTTCCAGACGGGCGCAATTTCAAGGCGACCATGATGATTGAATATGCGGACGCCGAGGAACGCAAGCGCGCACTGTCGAAGTTGAAAGGAATCGAAGACCGCGTCTTGATTCAGGTCGAGGGCTGTGCCCGCGTCCATGCGATTGCGGATGAAGACCTGGAGCGCGAGAACGAGGAAAAGACCTCCGCCGTGCACTTTCTGCGCTTCGAACTCGACGATGAGATGGCGCGGGCGCTGAAATATGGTGTGACCTTGTCGATAGGCGTGGACCACCAGAACTATCAGGCCGAGATCGGCGTCGTTGCCGCGGGCGTACGGACTTCTCTGACCAAAGACCTGGACTGAGCAGCCATGCGCGTGTGTGTGGCTTGCCCTGGCGCTGATCCCCGCTATAGCAGGACCAAATTGTCCCGGTGTATCAGTTCGGGTTCGTCCACATAGCCAAGAACGGACAGGATTTCACTGCTCGGCTTGCCCACAATGCGCCGGGCTTCGTTGGCGCCGTAGTTCACCAGCCCGCGCGCGACTTCCTTGCCGTCGGGCGAGACGCAGGCGACCACCGCGCCGCGCTCGAATGCGCCTTCAATGCCTTTTACCCCGATGGGCAGCAGGCTCTTTCCCTGTTTGACGAGCGCGCGCATCGCGCCGGCATCCAGCATCAGCCTGCCGTTGACCTGCAAATGATCGGCGAGCCACTGCTTGCGCGCGGCGATCGGCATGGTATCGGCAACCAGCTGCGTGCCGATCGCTTCGCCCTCGGCAAGCCTCACCAGCACATCCGGCTCGTGTCCGGAGGCGATCACCGTATGCGCGCCGGAGCGTGCGGCGCGCTTGGCGGCGAGGATCTTGGTCAGCATGCCGCCTTTGGCGATGTGGCTGCCGGCTTTGCCGCACATTTGCTCCAGCTCGTCGGCGCCGGCCTTGGCTTCGCGCACCAGCTCGGCCGTCGCGTCTTCGCGCGGATCGCGCGTATACAAGCCGGCCTGGTCGGTCAGAATGATCAGGCAATCGGCCTCGATCAGATTGGTGACCAGCGCCCCCAGCGTATCGTTGTCCCCGAACTTGATCTCGTCGGTGACCACCGTGTCGTTCTCGTTGATGATCGGGATGACGCCCAGCGCGAGCAGGGTGCGCAGAGTCGAGCGCGCGTTGAGGTAGCGCTGGCGGTCGGCGAGGTCCGCGTGCGTCAGCAGCACCTGGGCGGTTTGCAGGCCGTGCTCGCGAAACGAGCTCTCATACACCTGCACCAGCCCCATCTGCCCCACCGCCGCCGCCGCCTGCAGTTCGTGCATCGCCTGCGGGCGGCGCGTCCAGCCCAGCCGCTGCATGCCCTCGGCGATGGCGCCGCTGGACACCAGTACCACTTCCTTGCCGCGTGCGCGCAGCTGCGCGATCTGCGCCGCCCAGCGCGCGATTGCCGCCCGATCCAGCCCCTGGCCATGGTTGGTGACGAGCGAGCTGCCGACCTTGACTACGAGGCGGCGCGCCGATTTGAGCAGCGCGGCCACCTCAGGCCGCCTGTTTTTCGGTGAGATGATCCATGATCGCGAAGCATAGCTCGCGGCAGCCCTCGCCCGTGAGCGCCGAAATGGCGAACCACCTGCCCTTCCAGCGATACGCCTTGAGAAAGCGCTGCAGCGCCTGGTCGCGCTCGTCCGCCTGCAGCATGTCGGTCTTGTTGAGCACCAGCCAGCGCGGTTTTTCATACAGCGCCTGATCGTACTTCTTCAGCTCGTTGACGATGGCGCGCGCATCCTTGACCGGATCCACGCTGTCGTCAAACGGCGCAATGTCGACGATGTGCAGCAGCAGCCGCGTGCGCGCGAGGTGGCGCAGGAACTGGTGACCCAGCCCGGCGCCTTCGGCTGCGCCTTCGATCAGTCCGGGAATGTCGGCGACGACGAAGCTCCTGTCCTCAGCCACGCGCACCACGCCCAGGTTGGGGTGCAGGGTGGTGAAGGGATAGTCGGCGACCTTCGGGCGGGCGGCCGACACCACGCGGATGAAGGTCGATTTGCCGGCGTTGGGCATGCCCAGGAGGCCGACGTCGGCGAGCAGCTTCAGTTCCAGGCGCAGTTCGCGCGATTCGCCCGCCTCGCCCAGGGTGCACTGACGCGGCGCGCGGTTGGTGCTGGTCTTGAAATGCAGATTGCCCAGGCCGCCTTTGCCGCCGCGCGCGACCAACGCCTTTTGCTCATGCGCAGCAAGGTCCGCGATCAGTTCGCCGGATTGGGCGTCGGTGATGACTGTGCCCACCGGGACGCGCAGCACGATGTCCTCGGCGCCTTTGCCGTACTGATCCGCGCCGCGCCCGTTCTCGCCGCCTCTGGCGCGGTGGATGCGTGCATAGTGATAATCGATGAGCGTGTTGATGTTGCGGTTGGCCACCGCATAAATGCTGCCGCCGTGGCCGCCGTCGCCGCCGTCGGGCCCGCCGCGCGGAACGAACTTTTCCCGCCGGAAATGGGCAACGCCGTCCCCGCCCTTGCCGGCGTGCACCTCGATCCTGGCTTCGTCGATAAATTTCATGGTTAGAGCGGCGCAACAAATAAAAAAGCCCTACCGCGTGGATAGGGCTTTTCTAGGAGCCTGCCGGAGTTCAGGCCGGCACCACGCTTACCGTTTTCTTGCTCATCGGGCCTTTGACGCCGAATAATACTTTGCCCGCGACCTTGGCGTACAGGGTGTGATCCTTGCCCATGCCGACGTTCTCGCCCGCGTGTACCTGGGTGCCGCGCTGGCGCACGATAATGCTGCCTGCGGAAATCACCTGATCGCCGTAGCGTTTCACACCGAGGCGCTTGGACTGCGAATCGCGGCCGTTTCTGGAGCTGCCGCCTGCTTTCTTGTGTGCCATATCTTGCCTTTCTGATTAAGCTACTGGCTTTATCCCGTGATTCCGGTAATCTGGATCTCGGTGAAATTCTGCCGATGCCCCTGGTGCTTCTGGTAATGCTTGCGCCGGCGCAGCTTGAATATGCGAACCTTGTCATGGCGCCCCTGCGTAAGGACTTTCGCCTGCACCGAAGCGCCACTGACCAGCGGCCTGCCCATCTTGAGGTTGTCGCCGTCGGCCACCAGCAACACCTGGTCGATTACGATTTCAGCCCCGACTTCTGCCGGCAACTGATCTATTTTCAATTTTTCGCCGGCGGCGACACGGTACTGCTTGCCGCCGGTTTTTATGACCGCGTACATGTTGAGACTCCAAATAGGCAAAACTGCAGTGCAACCAAGGAACCCGAGATGATACAGCAATTTAGCTTGGGCCGTCAAAAACTTTATGCTATGCTTTCAGGCCTGCCAAATCCGTTTTCCAGCCCCGTTTTCCTGCCCCTCTTCCCGTGCTAATAGAACCCATCCATTCCCTGGTCGAAGCGGATATGCGCGCGGTGGACGCGGTGATCCGGCGTCGACTCGAGTCCGACGTGGTGCTGATCCGCCAGGTGGCCGAGTACATCATTGCCGGCGGCGGCAAGCGCCTGCGCCCGGCGATGCTGCTGCTGGCCGCGGGTGCAAGCGGCTACACCGGCAGCCATCATCACGAACTTGCCGCCGTGGTCGAATTCATTCACACCGCGACGCTGCTGCACGACGACGTGGTCGACGAATCCGGGCTGCGCCGCTGGCGCAAGACGGCCAACGCCGAATTCGGCAACGCCGCCAGCGTGCTGGTGGGAGATTTCCTGTATTCGCGCGCGTTCCAGATGATGCTCACGGTGGACGACATGCGCGTCATGGCGGTGCTGGCCGAAGCCACCAACACCATCGCCGAGGGGGAAGTGCTGCAACTCCTGAATGTGCATAACGCCGATACCGACGAAGTACGCTATCTCGAGGTAGTGCGGCGCAAGACGGCCAAGCTGTTCGAGGCCGCTACCCGTCTTGGCGCCATACTCGGCCGGGCCACGCC